>NZ_JAYGHH010000003.1:173008-193748 GCF_034931045.1 Nodularia sp. UHCC 0506 | reverse complement strand
GTTATCACTTAATCCAGAGGGTGATTTTCATGCTGTTTTCTTCAACAACATCAATTTTGATGGCTGTAAGATGTCAGTATTTGCTCGGAATTATCTATGGCAATAAATCCTGATAAAAATGTATTTTTAGTCTGTGTTTAATTGCTTATTTTCCAAATGAGCATAACTAAGTTTTTGACTAAAAACTTTTATTTTTTCAGTTTGGTTAGCTGATGTATCACCTACTGTTAGTGCTGTTTGTTAAGACGTAATCAGTTGCGTCTCATCATGCTGCTCGCGCTCTGGATTTACTCTCAGCCAGCGTTTGCTATATGCCCTCAAACTACTGATGAGAGAGTTTGAGGGAATCACAGCTTTAATTGAACGCAGTGAGATAGAAAATACTAATGTTAACCAACGATCGCTAGAACTTTTTCGGGTGCAAAATGAGTGTTTTGTTCAGCGCGTAATTGGTCACAAAGCCTACCTTCAGGTAGTTCGACATCATCGTAAGTCAGGACTTGATCCTGGGGAATATCTCGTTTGAGGCGACATCCTTCGGCTAAACCAATTGGTAGTAGTTTCTGCTCTTGAACAGTGGCAGAATTTTCACATTGGCCGTAGGTCATATAATAGCCAATACCATCTAGGGTTTCCCCGGCTTTCAGATTAATTTTGGCAGTGGTAATTACATCGACTATTGGGCCTGCTAGTGGAGATAAGACAGTATCTTGAAACAGGACAGCACGGGCTACAGATAATGGGACTTCAAAATGACAGAGGTGATAAGGAGTGTAGAGGCTATATAAGGGGCCTTCACCTAACTTGTACAAATCTAGATAGTGACGTTGTTTGGGGTCGTCGTGAGTGGCAAAGACAAATACGCCAGGACTAGGTTGAGCGCCAACGACATAATCGACAATACCACCTAGTTCCTTCAGTTGGTCAACGTCATACATTTTGGTCATTTGATCAACATGACCACTGAAGTTATAGCCGAGCATTCCACGCTGGGCGACTTTCATTCCTGTGGCGTTGGCAACGATCGCTTGCTCAAAGGAAATTTTGGTTCCATCGGCAAAACTAGTCACCATGTGGGCTTTTTGTCCCCAACGTTTAGCAAATCCTGCTTGAGTTGTGGGGTTACGATAGGGGTCTTGAAGTCCTTTAATATTACCGCACAATAATGGAGTCAGGCCAATACTTTTGACAAATCGGTAGAGATTCATTTCTACCCCTGGCTGATCACCATCACAGGCACTGAGAATGACTCCGGCTTTCTTGGCGTACACGTTGAGGATGGGGCCGATAGTCGCGTCTAGTTCGGCATTCATCATAATTACGTGTTTGCGATGGGCGATCGCTTCCATGACGATCTCAGCCCCAAATTCTACTGCCCCAGTGACTTCGATGATGGCATCAATTCCCTCAGCTTGACAGAGTAAAGAAGCATCTTCGGTGACGGCATATTTATCCTGAGCGATCGCCTCTTCTAATTCAGTTACATTTGTCACAACTTGAATATTTTCTAGTCCCGCTTCTGTATAAGCTCGTTTAGCGGCATCAACCTGACGGCTAAAAATAGCCACTAACTCCATTCCCGGAACTGAATTGATAATTTGATTAGCAATCCCCCGACCCATAAAACCAGCCCCAATCATTCCCACTTTCACCGGATTACCTGCTGCGGCGCGGGCTTCTAAGGCACGATCAATAATAATCATTAGCTAAATTCCTCTGTTATTTTTAAGTGTTGAGTATAAAGCCAGCTATTAATATTGTTTTAACTAGCTCAAAGTAATCACTGATAACTGTCAACTGTTGATCTCGAATCTGTACTACCAACGGGAATCCTGTCCAACAAAGTCCAATTTGAATCTTTCTCAGAAATTTCAGTTACTTCTAGAGGCCATTTAATATTAAAAAATGGATCATTATAGCGTAGCCCCCGTTCATAACCTGGGGTATAAAACTCACCCACTTGATAAACAACTTCAGCATCATCTGTAAGAGTTTGATAACCGTGAGCAAACATTTCTGGGACATACAAAGCCCGATGGTTTTCTGCGGTCAACTCTACACCAATATATGATAAAAAAGTTGGCGACTGAGGACGCATATCAATAATTACGTCATAAATCGCGCCTTTAGTACAACGCACTAATTTTGTTTCTGCGGCTGGAGAAACTTGATAATGCATTCCTCTAACTGTAGCTTTTTTGTGATTAAAAGATATATTACATTGGGCAACTGTAGGCTTTAAACCATGTTCGATAAATTCTTGAGCGCAGAAACCACGGGCAAAAAATCCCCGATGATCCGGCTTTTTTTCCACATCAACAATGAATGCATCTTTGAGGCTAGTTTTAGTAAATATCATGGCTCACCTTGATGGAATTTTTTAATTCTATTGATCACCAACAAAATACCTAGATTTATTGAATATAAGTAGGTAGACAGGAAAAACCCCAACTATATTACAAAAGGTAAACAAGGCGGAAATCCTGATCAATGACAAAGGATAAATGACGATTTCCACCAATTAACTTTATTTACACCCACTTACTTAATTAATGCTGAATGCTTATGAAGCCTTGATGGAAATTTTCTGTAAATATCCCATTTTAACTCTACTCTCCAGCATAATTTTAAAAGCAGACAAACAAACTAAACTCAAAAAGGGAACTACCATTTTCATCGCAGATACAGGCCATCTTCGTAAACCACCCAAAAATACTTTCATATTTACTTGTTTGAAATTTTGTAAGATCATTCGATTACAGAATTCTTTAGAATATCCATTTTCTTCCAATTTTACAATAACTTCGGGTATATGTTTGTATTGCATTAATAGTGCAGAATCAGCTTCCTTTTGCCAATAACTCACACCAACAATACATTCCATATATGTATCTTTAGTGACGATAACTTGACCATTAGCGGCACAATAGCCAGCTAAATATGCTAAAGATAACCAATTATTTGGAGCCTCTGGCCAAATTTCTAAAGCACGTTTGATTAAGTCAGCACGATATACTGAAGCTGTTAGAAAACTAACTGCACCAATACTTTTAGCAAAGCAATATTCAAATATTGTCTTACCATCTTCATTACCATCTTCGATATCAGCATCAAACCAACGATTACCAACTATTGTTGGTGGATGAACTGGTTCATTAGTTAGCTTATTGCGTCCAGAAAAATTCAGAAATAATAATGATAAATTTTCCTGATTCTTTAACTTATTAATTAGATACCTAACTGCTCTGATTTGAATGGGGTCATCATCTCCAATTGTCCAAATATATTTGGTTTCAGCAGAAGTTAGGCAAGAAATAAGATTTTTGATCAATCCCACATTTTCTGGCTGTTTATGCGATTTGAATGTGACATTAGAGAGATAGTTTCGCCATTTTTTGATAATTTTTTGAGTATGTTCAGTTGAACAATTATCAGAAACAAAAATTTCACAGTCAGACTCAAAACCTTTAATAGCCTGAGTTAGCCACACTAATTGTTTGTCAAGTAGCTCGGCTCTATTATAAGTAGGAATAGCAATTGTGAGTAATTTCTGCATTGTCAAAAAATTGTTTCGCTTTTGAATTTAACTCTAGTGAAAATATTCTGATGATATTGAGTGTAGTCTTTGAAAAATTGAGAGGTGTGAGCAATTTGAATAAATATTTTCCTTCACTAATTGCATTTTAATAAAAATGATTATGTCTCCATCTTCACTCAGGAATAAAAATGGTATAGTGAACTGATAAATTTAATCAAATTAGTTATTTGAATGCTCACATTGTTCCAAAATTAAACTCCCAACAGAGAATTTTTTTGTTGCGGAAAATGTGTAAGTTGCATAAACTGCTGGATTTGAAATTGGCTCTTTTGCTGCATATCATGGCCTTGTTGCCAAGCTTTAGTCCAATCTACAATCCAAGCTAATGCTGTGGGTAAATTTAATTGTGGTTCCCAATTAATTTGAGTCCGGGCTTTAGAACAATCCAAAGTTAATAAATTGGCTTCATGGGGTTGAACGCCACCATCCTGAATCCAATGAGCATCGCCACCCCAAAACTGCTGAAGCTGGTCAACGACCCAAGCTACGGTTTTCACTCCTGACTCATTCGGCCCAAAATTCCAGCCTCCACAGTAAACTGAACCTTGAGTATAGAGTTTTTCAGCCAGCATTAAGTAACCATTCAGGGGTTCCAGAACGTGTTGCCAAGGGCGCACTGCATGGGGATTTCTAATCACAACTTCTTTCCCTGCCAGCCAAGCATTGAGAATATCAGGAATCAGTCTATCTTTAGCCCAATCTCCGCCACCAATCACATTTCCGGCTCGAACACTGGCTACAGCTACCCTATGTTGCGCGTAATCAGCCGGATTGAAAAATGATTGACGATAAGCAGTAGTAACTAGTTCAGCGCATCCTTTGCTACTGCTATAAGGATCATATCCCCCCATAGCATCAGTTTCTCGGTAGCCCCAAACCCATTCCCGATTTTCATAACACTTATCAGAGGTAACTGAAACTACGGCTCTAACGCTGGGTACATTCCGTACTGCTTCTAATACGTTGACTGTCCCCATAATATTCACAGCATAGGTATCGACTGGGTTGTAATAAGATTCCCGTACCAATGCTTGAGCTGCCAGATGGATAACAATATCTGGCTGATAGGTTTGCATCACTTCCTGGAGAAAATCTAAATCTCTGATGTCTCCCACCACCGATGTCATACCATCAGCAACATTAGCTAACTCAAACAGATTCAAAGTTGTGGGAGGAGTTAAAGCATAACCATACACTTCAGCCCCCAATATTTGTAACCACAGAGATATCCAACTACCTTTAAAACCTGTATGTCCGGTAACAAAAACTTTTTTTCCTGCCCAAAAATTTGATTCCACGAAATAAATTCTCCTAGCACAGCCTAAATCAACATTCCGAGGTAGCAATTACGAACTACGAATTACGAATTACGAATTACGAATTACGAATTACGAATTACGAATTACGAATTACCACACCTTCCAAGGAGCATTACCATTTTTCCATAATTCTTCCAAGAGGTTTTTATCACGTAAAGTATCCATTGGCTGCCAAAAACCATTATGTTTAAAAGCAGATAGCTGATTCATTTCAGCCAGTTTCTCTAATGGTTCTTTCTCCCAAACTGTAGAATCATCAGCAATCAAATTAATTACTTCTGGTTCCAAAACAAAGTAACCGCCATTAATCCATGCGCCATCACCTTCAGGTTTTTCCTGAAAGCTGTTAATTTTAGTTTGTTCTTGTCCTAAAGAAATCGCACCAAACCGTCCTGCGGGTTGAACTGCGCTGAGTGTTGCTAAGGTTTTTTGTTCTTGATGAAACTTAATTAACTCGGTGATATTAATATTACTAACACCATCACCATAAGTAAAACAAAATGTGCTGTTACCAATATGCTCACTGATGCGTTTTAAGCGTCCACCTGTCATGGTGTAATCACCCGTATTAACTAAGGTGACACGCCAGGGTTCAGCATAACCAGAATGTACATTCATTTGGTTAAAGCGCATATCAAAAGTTACATCTGACATATATAAAAAGTAATTAGCAAAATACTCTTTAATGATGTAACCTTTATATCCACAGCAAATGATAAAGTCATTAATGCCGTGGGTAGAATAAGTCTTCATAATGTGCCAAAGAATTGGGTTTCCACCAATTTCTACCATTGGCTTAGGTCTGATACTAGTTTCTTCACTGAGGCGTGTACCAAGTCCTCCAGCCAGAATGACCGCTTTCATACAATTACCTCTTTGGATATTTAAATTTCGCAGGATGAAGAGGATGCACTTGTATCGGATAAAATTGCCTGAATAATGTCTTTCTTTACGTACATAATATAACTATTATTTGGGGTAAATTAATGAAGAGGATGTAAATGATTTTCTGTAAATATAAAATATATATGAATATTGTTGTGATCCGAATTGATTAAGTTAAAGCTACTAAAAATAGTTAAACATGATAAGAGTAGTTTCATGTAAACCCTTATCATGTTGTTTTTATTTTTACAGAAAACTTTTTTAAAGAACAACCAGGTCTAATTTGACTAGTGTTTCAATTAATTGTTTTCTGTATATTTCCACATAGCAGAACTTTGTAATAAAGCAGTACATTGGCTTTCTATAATTACGCACATACTGCTCAATGCTTGCTGATAGCTTTCTGTATCTTCTTGTTCTAGGGAAAGTTTGGCAGCTGTTTGTAAGTCTTCAATAGCCTTGAGATTATTAGGGTCAGAATTTTCCCCAGTATATTGTGTAAGTTCATAGCGAATCATCCCTCTCTTGAGGTAGACTTTCGCCAAATTGCCATTTATTTTTAGTGCTTGATTAAAATCAGCAATTACTTGTTGATATTCGGGGATAAAATTGCTGCTAAATTGTGCCAATTTATAGCGAACTTCACCACGTTGGAAATAAGCCTCGGCTCTGGATGCGTTGAGTCGAATCGCCTCAGTAAAATCAATAATTGCTTGTTGATAATCCTGCACAGCTTCGCCGCTATATTTAGCTATTTGAGAACGAACAATACCTCTTCTAATATAGGCTTCTATTTCTTGGTCGTTGATTTCAAGAGCTTGATTAAAATCAGCGATCGCGAGATTATATTCTCGATCAGGATCATGGCTATATTCAGCCAACATATAATGGGCATTACCTCGGTTGACAAAAGCCTTAACTTCTTCAGGGTTAATTCTCAAAGCTTGATTATAGTCTTCCAGCGCACCTTTATAATCTCTCAAGTTGTAGCGAGAATTACCTCGGTTAACATAAGCTCTAGAATTTTCCGGTTCCTGTTTGATAGCTCGGCTAAAGTTTTCAACTGCTTGCTCATAATCTTGGATTTGGTAAGCAGCATGGCCTTGCTTATAGTAATCTGCGAAAGTGAGAGTTTCTTCTTGGGGTTTGGGACGAGCCATCAACGTTTGTTGAGTGTAGGCATTTTGAGAAATATAAGGACGAGTAAATTTAATTGCTACGTCTAAATACCCCAACACACCAAGACCGAGTAAACACAAAACAGCAGGATAAAACTTTGTTTTCTTTTGAGTTTGATATGAATAATAGCTAGAAGTAGCTACTGGTTGCCAATAATTAACTTGGTACTGCGGAATAACTGGTTGTTGTGGAGAACGTTGGCGCTGGTTGTAACGCCTTTTCGGTACAACTCGCGGGCGCAGATGTTCGCGATTTTCTACTGCTCTAGGTGATGGAAATGGATCACGTCCACCTAAGCTTAAAGCACGTTCACACCAAGGACAACTATCTAAATGGCTGTTATAACGATGTTGAGGATTAGCAGTACAAGTAATCAGGCTATCTTCAGCTTCAGCTAAAACTGATAGCCAAGTTTGGGCGCTGGGGCGCAGAGTTGGGTCATTATGACCATCCTCAAAACAACGCAAAAACAAGTCTTGCAACTTGGGATGCAGCACTTCCCAAGCCGGTGCGATGGGGGTGGGGCGATAAGGGACTTGGTGCTTTTGACTGTAAGTAAAATGTCCCGCAGCAATCCTGGCTTCGTAGGTTGGTGGCTCAGAAACTCCCTGAAAGATGCCGGAAAAGGGGTGAGTACCTTCCATTAAGAGTTGAAAAATCAATACCCCTAAGCCAAAGGAGTCATGAACAATTTTGCGATCATGTTGAGCAAAAACTTTATTTTGTAGTTCTGGTGGAGTAAACTCTGGTTTACCGACTGAACAGCGATAAACAACATTTTGGTCAGGATCATATACTTGGAAAGAGTCAGTATCTACCAAAGTCACCAGTGCTGTATCGCTGACGAGAATATTTGACTCATTCACATCACCAACGCAATATCCACTATTATGCAAAGCGGCAAAAGCTGCGGCTAAATTGCGAGCTGTACGCAGCAGATACTGATAATTGAATAAAGGACAATGTTCGCGACGGGTTCTGGGATTGTAAAAGTCGATAATGGGGCGCATCCCGTGAATCCGGGGCATCAAAAAGCCAATGATGCTATTGCTAGAATCTGTCGCCCGTAATAAATCCTGGGGCCAAGCAATGGAAATATGCCCCAAGTTAGCCGTCGGGTTTTCTGGAGGGTTGGCCAGCATCGCCTGAAGTTTTTGGGCGTGCAGCCCTGTTGGTTTGTGATAAACCTTGGCGACTAAATTATCAGAGGACGGCACTGCATAAATACAAGCTTCACCGCCACGCCCCAAACTAACGCTGAGGTTGATAATTTCTTGTTTGGGAAGACAACGTAAGACCTGCATGATAAAATTACGGTGAATGGGGTTATGTAAAAGACTAATCTTGCAGAATCACCACAATATAACTGAAAAAAAGATCATGAGAAGCGAACTATGTTTTAAGTACATTATTCAGCACTCAGCACTTCTAAATCCGGCTAAAATCAGCGTTAAATCATCATCAGTACGTTGAGTAATCCGTTCAGAACCTAAAAACCTCACTAACTGCTCTTTGGCTAATGTTTTATCTTCGGCATTCTCTACAAAGTCGAATAAGGGAAAAAAGAATGGTTTATGAGGTTCCCCGACCAGCATATTTAAAGCTAACATCTGTAGTCCATCAGTGAGAACACCGATATTAACTATGGTTTCACGCCATAATTTTATTTGCGCTGTATCTAAAGCATCAGGCGAAGTTAAAAAAGTTGTCTGGTTGATGTATTCGCCATTGTCAGGGGTTGTGAGTGCGAGTAAGTTACCTTGATGATCCTTGGCTACTGCTAAACCATCACCAATTTGTGCAACTGCCACCATATTTGGTGTCGCCAACATAACAATTAAGGTAGTTGCTAAATCTTGAGGCTGTTTGCTACAGGCGATCGCTTCATCCTCTACTGCCTTTCTAGCAGCTAGTAAGGCCTGATTTAATAGTGATTGCACAAGTGCATCATCTGCAAGGATGTCTGGCGTAATTTCTTGCATGGCCAGGGTTTCTATTGCTGTTTCTACAGCTACCATTGCTCCCACTTTTCCCTGGCTGGCAGAACCGGCACCATCAGCCGCCGCAGTCACCAACACATTACCTGGTAATAACTGCCAGTGATGAGCATCTTGACACAGTTGCTGATTTTTGACGTGACTTGTACCACATACAGATGCGGCGACTACTCGCCAATGAGATATCTGTTTTGATGTTGTGTTCATAGATTTTTTAAGGCAGCTAGCTTTGTAAATTTCAGCCGCGCGATCGCTTTAAAGAGTCCCCCAGCCAATTGGTGGTAGTGCTACCTGTTCATCTACCTGAGAATGGGAAACTGCTGACATACTAGCCGACAACCACACAAACATCTCAATAAAGTTCAGTCCTTTAAGTTTGAGTGGAGTCCGCACAGCTAATTGACTTAAGCGCATCATGTTAGCATTCTCTACCCCTACAGTGAAGAAAGCAACTCTTTTATTAGCTTCATCTCCTTGCAACCGTTGCGCTGCTTGCTCTATAAGATGGTCTAATTCACCCTGTGGTTCTCCATCTGTAATCATAAATACCCAAGGACGATAGTAAGCAATGCCATTGTCACGATATAAGGATTTACGCTCTTGCACCATATCTAATGCTTTATGAATTCCTGCCCCCATCGTCGTTAACCCCTGTGCTGTCAAAATTGGCGGGTTAAATTGATCGGCTGTCACAAAGTCTTGAACTATATTGACATTACTATCAAAAGTGATGATTGCCACTTCCACTCTTCTGGCTGCCAAGGAATTTTTCACTAATTCATCTTTCAAACTCAGCAAGCCTTGATTTAACGCTTCTATGGGATCTCCTTGCATAGAGCCAGATGTGTCCAGCAATAACACACAAGGGCAACGTGGTTCAGGATTTTCAGCAAATTCAACGATTTCATCGAGTTTTAAGGTATCAGGCATAACTTTTTTTGTTATGTTGGAGTCCAAGGCTTTATTTTCCTTTTTTCAAAGTATATAGTTTAGTTTCCGGAGTCTACAAGACTAAACATAAATGTTTAGGGTTATTTAGCGCAATCTTTATGAAACAGATAGTTTTAACTAAGTTATCATATATAACATTTCTTCAGGAAAGTACCTCTAATTAGCCTGTGCCGACAGGGTTTATTGGCGAGTTAGTAGCATCAATTTGGCTAGGGGAATCAAGGACAGCTTCACATATAATTGATATATATATTTATTTCAGCAGTTCTTAATATCAAAAATCGGTTTTATCTGGCAGTTAAATTTACATTTAATCCATAAAAATCGTCAGGTGTGAGTATAATAACTTGAAAGCAAAATATCTCTGAATATTTACTATTAGTAGTTATGAGCCATGTTAAGACATAATTAAAGTATAAAAATTACGTTTTGGGAGATATAACTGCATCAAATATATTTGATTGAGAAAATCCTATATAATAAGATGCCAATTTTCGATATGTTCTATATAAACCCTGCACAATACTCCAAAATATGAATAATTTTGGCACTTTTACGACACTAAGCCCCCAGAGTTTGTTAAGACACTTATCTAGTTGTGATGACACCACCTGTTTACAGGCTGTTAGTAACTTAGTTACTTGGTCAATTTATCTCAAGCAAGGGAGAATAATCTATGCTACTCATTCAGTGGAGCCTTTTGACCGATTAGAACGCCATTTGCGTCGCCTTAGCTCCCAAATTCCCCAGCTGACTAGTGAAATTCGTGTTCAAGTACGCTTGATTTTTGAAACTGACTTACATCCTCAGATCAGAGAAGATTATAATGCTACTAATCATCAACCTCCTGATTATCAAGCTCTGCACTGGCTGATCAATCAAGGATATTTAAATACCGAACAAGCAACATTACTAATTCAAGAATTAGTTACAGAAGTCGTTGAATCATTTTTCTTGGTCAAAACTGGTAAATTTACCTTAAGTAATTCTCAGTTAGAAATATCAGAGATATGTATATTGGATGCAGAAAAAGTGATCAGACGTTGCCAAATCCAGTTACACAATTGGCTGTCTTTAACACCTCATATTTCTTCACCTTATCAGCGTCCATATTTATTGGTTACTAGCATCGTCAAAAGTCAAAACTTTCCATATCTTCAGCCAAACTTAACTAATTGGATGAAGGGTTTTAGCCTGCGACATCTGGCAGTGATGATGAATCAAGATGAAATTGAACTAGCTCGAATATTATACCCTTATATTGTGAAGGGAGAAGTTATATTACATGAACCAGATCCACCTTTTGACAAATTACCAAGAAATGTAGAAAAATCGTCATTCTCTTTTAATTATACACCAGAACTACTTGAAACGAATTTAGTAGACATACCAGTAAATAGCAGTGAAAATTCCATTCAATCTTACGCAGACATTTCAGGGGAAGAAGTTCAGGAAGTTTTTAATCCTGTAGGAGAAAACATTCAGGGGTTAACAATATCAAATAACATAAATCCTGCTGAAGAAAGAGTAACGGCGGCTACTATAACCACTAAAAAAGTATATAAAATTATTGCTGTAGATGATAGTCCCACAATTCTCAAAGAAATTAGCCGTTTTTTAGAGAGTGAAACTTTTTTTATTGTGGCAATTAATGATCCACTAAAATCTGTGATGTCGATTATTCGTCACAAGCCCGACTTGATTTTATTGGATCTGAATATGGCAGGAATTGACGGTTATGAGTTGTGCAGGATCATTCGGAATAATGCGAAGTTTCAAAATACTCCAGTGATTTTTGTCACAAGTAATAAGGGAATTATTGATAAAGTAAAAGCGAGATTAGTGGGAGCATCTGGGTATTTAACAAAACCCTTTACACGTTTAGAATTACTGAAAATTGTCTTTAGTCATTTGACTTAGAAAGGTGAATGATCAAAAAAGGGTGTGGGGTATTTAGTTTTGAATTTGGAGCAACGCGACACACCCTACAAAAAAGACACAAGTAATTACTCTTGTCGTGGTAAGACATCATCAATTTTTGTCTCTTGATCTTCATCTGGTATTTCTGTCTGCCAATCAATATCTGACATAGAAGATGGAGAAATTATGACTAACTCAGTTTCGTTGTGAGGACTATGACCCCATTCATCTAGAACATCTTTAATCAATACTTCTTGCAACCAAATCTTCACAACTACAGTTAAGGGGAGAGCTAAAAATAAGCCTAAAAAGCCAAAGAAAGTCACAAAAAATAGTTGAGAAACTAAGGTTACAGCTGGCAGTAGAGAAACTCGATGCGCCATGACAGTGGGAGTAACTAAGTTGGCATCAATTTGTTGAATCACCAAATAGAGAATCAGCACCAGCAAAGGTTTCCAGGGATTATCCAATAAAGCGATCGCCATCGCTGGAATTACACTTAAGGTCGGTCCCAAGTTAGGAACTAAGTTGAGAAATCCTGCTAAAATTCCTAAAGCCAGAGCTGCTTTTACACCCAACAATGATAAGCCAATTATACTCGATATTCCCACCACACTCATAGCAATGAAAGCCCCGGCAATCCATCCCTTTAATGAAAGCTCACATTGGTCTAAAATACCATTGATTCTTGAGCGATAAAATGAGGGAAACAGGCGAATAAATAATCGGCGATAGGCTTGAGGATCAGCTAAGAACATTCCTGTTAATACTAAGACTAATAAAATCTTAAGTAGGACTTCTAAAGAGCCAGAAACAAAAGCAAAAGAGTTGCCCAATATCTGATTCAGAAAGGGTTGAGCCTGTGCAATCAGGTTATTGAGATTAGGAATGTAAGGAATTAATTGGTCAGGAATGAGAGTTTCTAGTTGTTGTATCCAAGCATTAAGGCGATCAAATCCTTGCGGAACCCGATAAGTGAGTTCTTGAAACTGCTGTACAAAAGGTGGCACAATTAGCCAGAAAAAACCCACGATTCCGGCGAAAAAAATAGCTACTGAGATCACAACAGCCAAGCCACGTTTCAATCCGTAGCGTTGAATCCGTTTCGCTAACCGATTTAAGGTAGAAGCTAACACAACTGCGGCAAATATCAGCAACAATACTTGCCGAATTTGCCATAAAATATATAAAGATAGAACTATGGCGATTAAGCCAATCCATTGACCAAGGTTCACTGACTGCCCCCAGTTGTGTAATTGATATTAGGTTAGCTGATTTTAGCAATTTATACTAATTTTGTTTCGGTGTGGCTTGAAATCGCCACAATAAAGCGATCGCAATCATTAAATTCGGTAACAAAACTATAATTAAAGCATTAACATTTGTTGCTGCTATGGGTAAATTTGGTCCGGCATACTTAATAAATACCGACAGTAAACCCGACAGCACAAGCAATTTCACTACGAATCCTAAATTATTTTTCATCCAGTTTGGCAATACAGGTTTTTCTGTGGAGTATACCCGATATCAGGTTACTGACATTAGTTTCTAGATTGACAATTCTTGTTTCATCTCTACTTGCCTAGACTAGTATTACTACTAAGAGAACTCCAGAAAAAAGTTGATCCAAATTTCTGCAACTAAAATCACCTTTCCTCCCCCTGCTCTCAAAACGACGGGATATTTTTTATTTGGAAGTCTCTAACCCCCGGCAGGATGAGTCTTGCGACTGTAACGGGAGTCCTCTTGCTTCGATTAAAATAGACCTATACAGACACAAATTTTTACATCAACACTTTACAACTCGTAAACACACCTGCAACCCCGACCAATTAATTTAACTAACACCCATCTCACCATTCGCTTTGTGATTCAGGGAAAAAAGTAATTTTTGAGGAACTGATCCAACAAGTTGCCAGTAAGCATAGTAACTCAAAAGACCATAAACCACTGATAACTGAAATTGGAGGGTATATCTCATGCCTGTAGAAACTAATAATAATCACAAAAAACCAAATAAACCGCCGAAAACCAGGCAATTTGGCGGAAGTTTACTCATTCTGTTAAGTTTTTTATTACTGCTTAACTTGGTGATTCCCAGTTTGTTTGGGGAGAAACAAGCCCAAGTTCCCTACAGTGAGTTTATTACTCAGGTGAAAAATGATCAAGTTAAGCAAGCTGTTGTGGGTAGCGATCGCATTGAATATACCATCAAAACCCAAACACCTGAAGGCGAAACTGTAGAAAAAGTATTTACCACCACGCCAGTAGCTCTCGACTTAGATTTGCCTAAAATTCTGCGTGAGCATGATGTTGAATTTACAGCACCACCGCCATCAGAAAACGCCTGGATTGGGACTTTACTCAGTTGGGTTGTACCCCCTTTAATTTTCTTTGGCATTTGGGGTTTCTTAATCAATCGCCAAGGTGGTGGCCCTGCGGCGCTAACGGTAGGTAAAAGCAAAGCCCGTATCTATTCTGAAGGCATCACAGGTGTACAATTTAGCGATGTTGCTGGTGTAGATGAAGCTAAAGCCGAACTGGAAGAAATCATTGATTTTCTCAAAAATGCGGGTAAATACACCAGATTGGGGGCAAAAATTCCCAAAGGTGTCTTGTTAGTCGGGCCTCCAGGAACAGGTAAAACCATGCTTGCCAAAGCGGTGGCGGGTGAAGCCGGTGTTCCCTTCTTCAGCATTTCTGGTTCAGAATTTATTGAGCTATTTGTGGGTGTCGGTGCTTCAAGAGTGCGGGATTTATTCGACCAAGCCAAACAACAAGCCCCCTGTATTGTCTTTATTGACGAGTTAGACGCGCTGGGTAAGTCTCGCGGCGGTGCTGGGCCAATGATGGGCGGTAACGATGAACGGGAACAAACTCTCAACCAGTTACTCAGCGAAATGGATGGTTTTGACGCTAACACAGGGGTGATAATTATCGCCGCTACTAACCGTCCGGAAGTCATTGACCCGGCTTTAAGTCGTCCGGGAAGATTTGACCGTCAAGTTGTGGTTGACCGTCCTGATAAAAGTGGACGGGAAGCTATTCTCAATGTCCATGCTAAAAACGTTAAATTAGCTAATGACGTGAATTTGTCCACTATTGCAGCCAGAACTCCTGGTTTTGCGGGTGCAGATTTAGCTAACTTGGTGAATGAAGCGGCACTGTTAGCAGCTCGACAAAATCGCCAAGCTGTGATGATGGCAGATTTTAATGAAGCGATTGAACGCTTGGTAGCTGGTTTAGAAAAACGCTCTCGTGTGCTGAATGAACTGGAAAAAACCACAGTAGCTTATCACGAAGTTGGTCACGCTCTCATCGGTGCGTTAATGCCTGGGGCTGGTAAGGTGGAAAAAATCTCTGTTGTCCCCCGTGGTGTGGGTGCTTTGGGTTATACAATTCAGATGCCCGAAGAAGACCGCTTCTTGATGATAGAAGATGAAATTCGCGGACGCATTGCAACTTTATTGGGTGGACGTTCTGCGGAAGAAACCGTGTTTGGCAAAGTTTCCACTGGTGCGGCTGACGATATCCAAAAGGCTACCGATTTGGCAGAACGAGCCATTACTATCTATGGAATGAGTGAAAAGTTAGGGCCTGTGGCTTTTGAGAAGATTCAACAACAGCAGTTTCTCGAAGGTTATGGTAATCCTCGCCGCAGTATTAGCCCCAAGGTGGCTGAGGAAATTGACCGGGAGGTGAAGCTGACTCTGGATAATGCTCATCACATAGCTTTGAGTATTTTGGATTATAACCGCGAGTTGTTAGAGGAAACTGCACAGGCATTATTGGAGAAGGAAATTCTCGAAGGTGCTAAGTTGCGCGAACGTCTTAATCAAGTGCAAGCACCAGAGGAACTGGATGAGTGGTTACGGACTGGGAAGTTATCCGAAGATAGACCATTGATGCAATCACTGCTGGTTTAACAATTTTAGCTTGATATTGGTTAGCGATCGCCCGTTTCCAGAGCGATCGCTTTTTTAAAGTAGGGGCGGGTTTACTAAATCAGCCCGTTGATGATGAATGATATCTGTGAACTCGCTCGTATAACTTCAGAAATTACTTAACTTCACCAAAGGCGTGTTCTACATCTGCCATATTGCCATATTCCCGTTCTGGCATTTGTTGCAGGACGTTGATTACTTCCTGATTGGCTTTTTTCTCTCTGGCATGGTTGACTAAATCTTGTTTGTTAGCGGGAAAATCTATGCCACTGAGACTTCTGGAAATATCAATTGCTGATACTGCCATAACTTTAACCTCTTTTAATTGGTTATATCTAGGCTATTGGCGATCGCTATTTCTAATTCTCCCCCTACAGTCGTATCTTCAGTATAAAATTTTTTGTGATTTCATATACATCTTTATGCTATGTTTTAGTTTTTTTATTCCTAGTGGGTTTAGTTTGATCAGTAATTTCTAAGTTTTTAATTTTATTATTTAAGTCAAATTCCTCACTACTGACTATTGTTTCCAGATTTGCTAATCTTTGTTGTAAAATTTCTAGCTGCTGTGATAATAAATGTTGGGATGTTGCTTTTTTTTCATCAGCAAGCCAGATAGCAGCAGTACTAAGAGTTGCACCAGCAATAACAGCTAAAGGTAGAATCGCCCCGCTTTTGGTTACAGCTGCAAGTGGGATACAAATTGCAAAAATGCCCACTGTCATTTCCCAAATTTTCTTGGTAGTAATGACTCTGGTATCTTTATCCGGAGATAATTTTCTATTTTTTTCCTGTTTCTTGCCCATCAGTTTATTTGAGAAGATTTATTTTTTTATTTAGACATAATTTGGGGAATTTCAGCGTTTTCTTACACCATTTTTAATTTTTCCAACATCCTCTTAACATCTGACCCATAATTAACCAAGTCAAAATTTTATTTCTGCTTGATTTTTAATTCAAATTCCTGGAAATTGCAGAACGTTTTTATTCATTTTGGAGAATTTCTGTGATCTTATCAACCGGAAGCGGTCTATAAAACAGATAGCCCTGAACATCTTCGCAATTAATGGATGCCAAAAAATCCAGTTCTTCTTGCTTTTCAACCCCTTCGGCGGTTAATCTTAATCCTAAACTCCTACCCAAAGCCACTATTGCTGTAACAATGTGAGCAACTTTTTCGTTTTTTGTTAATTCTTGGATAAAAGATTTATCAATTTTTAAATTGTGAAATGGTAACAGTTGTAGGCGCGAAAGCGAAGAATGACCAGTACCAAAGTCATCAATGGAAAGTTTAACGCCCATCTGCTCTAAACGCTGCAACACATTTCTAGTAAAGTCTAAATCTTCAATGGCTGTAGTTTCCGTAATTTCTAATTCTAAAAAGTGCGGCTCTAAGTCTGTCTCTACTAAAATTTTAGCTACAGTTTCCACCAGTTTAGGTTGGCGGAATTGTTTAGGAGATAAATTTACAGCAATAGTCAGGGGAGGCAATCCCTGTTTCTGCCAAGCTTTATTCTGCATACAGGCTGTCCGTAATACCCATTCACCAATGGGAATAATTAATCCACTGGTTTCAGCAAGAGGAATAAAAACACTGGGGGCAATTGATCCCATATCAGGGTGCTGCCAACGTAACAACGCCTCCATGCCAGTAATCTTCTGAGTAATAATGTTGACTCTAGGCTGATAGTATATGGTTAATTGTTTTTTTTCTAGAACGTAGCGCAAGCTCTTTTCTAAAGTCAAAAGTTCAGGATTTTTGGCATTTAATGTATTAGTGTAGAATTGGTAGTTATTTCGTCCCTTATCTTTGGCATAATACAAAGCAGTATCTGCGTGCTGAATTAAAGTTTCGGCATCAAAACTGTTGTCATCCAGTAGGGCAATTCCCAGGCTGGCACTTACATAAAGTTCGTGTCCATCTAAATAAAATATATTTTCTAAGGCTTGTAAAATTCTCTCTGCGACCTGGGATACTTCTTCAAGATATTTCACGTGGGGTAATAGGATGGTAAATTCATCACCACCCCAACGGGCAACTGTATCACCATTTCTAAGAGAGTGGGTTAATCTCTCCGCCACGTCTTGTAATAATCGATCTCCCAGACTATGACCTAGTGTATCATTAATAACTTTGAACCGATCCAGGTCAAGAAACATCACAGCTAAACTTTTTTGGTTACGAGTCGCATTGGGTAGGGCTTTGTCAAGCAGTTCATTGAATAATAGCCGATTGGGTAATCCAGTCAGAAGATCATGTAAAGCCTGAAAGCGGATCTTACCTTCTACTTGCTGACGCTGCCAAGCACCACCGATACTAGCCCCCATTGTCATCAGTGTAGTTTCCTCATGCTTTGACCACACGCGCTCTGTCGAACAGTCTACCAAACCAAGATAACCCCAAAATTTTTCCTCTAGCCGCAGGGGTACTAGAAGTAAAGATTTGATCCCGTCTCTAGAAAGTAATTTTTGCTCACCTAGAGGAAATTCTGTTGTTAGACCCTTAATAGTTGTGCCACTAGAGAGAACAGCATACCAACGTTCTAATCCACTAGATTCATAAATTTGATTCTGCCAGTTGTGTAAGGAAGAAGCAGTGTTGATGTTTGTCCATTCAAACTGGAGGCTAACCGCCATTTGCCCTGTTGCTGTGTCTTGATGGTTACTAAAGACATAGACCCGATCTACTTGGGCGGCTTCGCCCAGCACGGCTAGAACTTTATCAATAGCGATTTCGTAGTTCATTTCTACCAGCAAATAATTAGCCGCTTCTGCAACCGCCTGTAGTAAGCGATCGCGCTGTTGTAGTTCAGCTTCGGCTTGTTTTTGCTTTGTAATATCCCTAGCAATAAAAGTTCTAATTAAATTACTTTCTGGCAGAAAATGTACGGATTGTTCAAAAATCTTTTGATCAACTTGCACTTCACGCACAAAAGGATTTTGCTGAGAATTGGCAACTGCATTTAGTAATCCTGACACTATAGGATGCTCTTGTCCCATTGTCTTGAGTTGGGGAAACTCTAAAGATGCCGCCGGATTGAGATAAGTTACCCTCCCCTTTAAATCAATTTCAATAATCGCATTGGGTATCAGTTCTGGGAAAGATGCTAGGCGAGCCAAGGCTGTATCATTGGCTTCTTCAGAGTCCGGATTAATAACTAAAGTTTGAAAAGTATTGACGGAGTTGGTTTGCTTGGAGAAGAAATTAGATAGGTCTTCAGCGCCAGAAAATGAAATCAACTCAGCTTCTGAAAGGTTAGAAACAGTGTAATATTTAGCCTGAGCTTGATTATTCCCAAATATAATCACATCTCCATGCTTGAGATTATGAGATAAGCATTTAGTTCCATTGACCAATAGGCCATTACTACTACCCTTACCTGTGAAGTTACCATCGATAATCCGAAAACAATATTGGTCAGTTTCTGGAATTGTTACCCGCAGTAAAATTGCGTGTTGTCTGGATACTGACGGTGAACGGAGGACAATAGAGTTTCCACGATGCCGTCCTAGAGAATAAGTAGCCTCGTGAAGGGGGATAGTTTGCTGTCCTTCCAAGTCTTGGACAACCAAGAGGTGGCGTATTTGTTCCCACTCATTTTCTGGCATTGCTCATCCTTAACTTTTTATATTTGAGAATTTTTTTGAAAAAACACGGGTTAAATAAATTTTAATTTTCAATCTCTAATTTTGGACAAAGCTCTGATATCTATGAGGCGATAATACTAATTCCCCATAAGGTTATACAATTAAGTTTTTTTGGTTACAGAATTTCAATTTAATAATTATAATTGCTTAAACATCCAGGATAAAATCAAACACTGAAGTTAATACATGGTATATTTGCTTAATTATGACTGCAAATGACGTATTTGTTAAGGTTCTATCGTACTTGTTATGTTAAATTAACATTCTGCCCAAGGAAACAGGGAAGAGGGAACAGGCCACAGGGATAAAAAAGAAATTTTCCCAAAACATTTAGGATAATCAGTTTGAATTCCTTGTATGGTCAGGATTATGGCTTTTTTAAAGCAGAGTTAGCATAATAGTTACTGAAGAAGTATTGTTAAATTAAATAAACTCTTTAAGGTATCTAGAGATTAGGTAAATTCGAGCAATTCATCATACAAGTATTGTAACAGTCCTATTCAGCGATAATTTCTTTATACATCAACCCGCAGGGAGAATAGTATCATGACATCTCCAGAAACGGTTATATGGCTCCAGGAACGCACACCTTTAGGAATTCTCTCACCTACGGTGTTAGATGCGATCGCTCAAGTCATTGAGTCAAAATTTTTCCCAGCCGCAAGTAATTTAGTTAGTCAAGGTACTTCCCCAGAAGCGCTTTACATTCTGCAACAAGGGCAACTGGAAAGCAAGACTAGCAATCAAAATAACCAGGCCTTAGCCTGTGGTTTTCTTCCCGGCGCAATTATTCAACTCAAGGAATTGCTTTTAGATGAGTTAACTCCTAGTACCATCACCACTGTAACTGAATGCCAGTTATGGGTGATATCTACTGCTAATTTCCACTCATTAGTCGCCCAATATCCAGAAATTGCTCAGGCTTTTTCCCGTTTATTAGCTCAAGAATTGGCGCAGGTAACATCCGCACTTAGCTATGAACAAGAACGGGCTGTAGCCTTACGACCATATTTAGTCACCAAAGCCCAACGCGGAATTGTGGGTACGAGTCGCTATGCTGTGCGCCTACGAGAGCAAATTAGATCAGCTGCCAACACAGACAAATCTGTGGAAATTTTTGGGGAACCAGGTTTAGAAAAAGATAATATAGCCGCCCTCATTCACTACGGTTCACCCAAAAGGCGAGAACCGATGATTAAGGTTAATTGTGGGATTCTTCAAACTAGCGGTATGGATTTATTTGGTCGCGCTGGCGGTAAACCAGGACTATTAAAATGGTTAGGGTCAGGCACTATTGTT
>NZ_JAYGHH010000003.1:170499-172974 GCF_034931045.1 Nodularia sp. UHCC 0506 | reverse complement strand
AATAACATTCAAGAATTACCTCCTGAATTATTACCGTCTGTGGCACAGTTGCTAGAAACAGGCAAATATACACCTGTGACTCGTTCGGGAGAACCTGCGGCTGAATCTCGCCCCTGTAAAGCCCGTATAATCATTGTTTCGGAAAAAACACAATCAGACATTGAACGGTGCGTTACTCATAGAATTAAAGTGCCACCGCTACGGGTACGGAAAACAGATATTCAAGCCCAAGTAGAATATTACACTAGCCTTTATATTCGAGGCAAAGGTCTTTCTAAACCGCAAATCACCCCAGAAGCTTTACGCCGCTTACAGTCTTATGATTTTCCCGGTAATCTCAAAGAATTAAAAAATATTGTCGAACGGGCGATTGTTCAGGTAGGTGATGGACGCGAGTTAACAGAAGAAATATTTTGGTCAGCCCAAACCAAGAAAAAGCAATTGCGTCTGAATCTTTTGAATGCTTATCCTGGGTTACGGAAATTTTTGCGGAGTCCTTGGTGGCCAGACCGGATTAATTATGGTTTTACTTTCGTCGGTTTTGCGGTGATGATCGCCATTTTATTTATTGGCCCGCAAACACGCGATCGCAATTTCATTTTAAATTTCTTTTGGGCTTGGTGGTGGCCGTTTTTTCTATTCCTCTTCCCCTTCTTAGGTCGGATATGGTGTTCTGTCTGTCCTTTTATGATTTATGGCGAAATTACCCAAAAACTTTCCCTCTGGCTATTTCCGCGACAACTCCAAAGCTGGCCGAGACAAAAAGCTGAAAAATGGGGCGGATGGTTCTTGTTTGGATTATTTACCCTGATTTTCCTCTGGGAAGAACTCTGGGATTTACAAAATACTGCTTACCTTTCCGCTTGGTTGCTGCTATTAATTACAGCTGGGGCGATGATTTTCTCAGCCATTTTTGAACGGCGGTTTTGGTGTCGGTATCTTTGTCCTATTGGGGGAATGAATGGTTTATTTGCCAAACTCTCAATGACGGAACTCCGGGCGCAGCAAGGTATCTGTTCTGCTTCTTGCAATACTTATCAGTGTTACAAAGGCGGCCCCGAAAAGGGCGAAGGGATGGCAACTAATGGCTGTCCGTTATATTCCCACCCCGCACAGTTGCAAGATAATCGAGACTGTGTATTATGTATGACTTGTCTGAAAGCTTGTCCCCATCGTTCTGTTGAGTTCAATTTGCGTCCCCCGGCGATTGAACTATGGACGACTCATACACCCCACAGCTATGAAGTGGCGTTATTGTTTTTGCTATTGGGTGGAGTGTATCTGCATCGCTTACCAGAGTTACAGTCTTGGTTAGGTTTAGAAATCGATTTAACTTGGTTTTGGCAGCATTTGGGATTTTCACTGCTAATTTTGATCATCCCCACAGCTATAGTTTTTGGGTCTTACGGCTTGATGCAGTTAACTAAATTTGGGCGTAAACCTCGACCATTTCTAGAACTTACCTATGGTTATTTACCATTGGTGCTAGGAGGTAATTTAGCTCATTATCTGCGTTTGGGTTTGGGTGAAGCTGGGCGAATTTTGCCTGTGACTTTAGCTACCTTTGGTTTAAATGGGGAACAATTACCAATTTTAGTAGCACATCCGGCTGTGATTGACTTTTTGCAAGGTGCTACTCTGATTTTCTCAGTGTTATTCACAATTATTTTAACTCAAAAAATTGCTCGTCAACCTATAAGAGCGCTCTTTTGGCAACATCTCGCTGCTGTGGGTTTGGGAGTTAGTATGTGGGCAATTATTTTGTCGTAAGTTCAAAATTTTCAGCCTACGCAAAAGGGTTAACGCTAGTTAACCCTTGGTTTGCCGAAGTATTATAATTGCGGCTGAATTGAATGTTTCTGTTGAGGATCGGGACGGGAAAATTTAGAGGTTGCTATAAAAACTGATATATTTCTGCTGTTTTAATCAGCTAGTGGATCAACACCCATGTTGACAACTGTATTTCTCAGGACTGTAATTTGTTGACCAAAATCAAGTTGCTTAATAGCTTCTAACGCTTGTACTACATCACGAGAAGGTTGGTAGTTAGAAGGCATTGGGGCGACTAAGCCTTGAACCATCAACTCTGATAATTCAAACCAGAAAGCTAATTTAGTATTAACGCTCCAAATTCCGTAGGAACGGCTAATTTGTGTATTTCTTTTAGCAGCTAAGTCTCGCATCACATCTAGCTGTTGAGTATGAGACATTTGCTTGATTTGATTAAGTACACCCTCAGCAAACTGCATCCGGGCAGCACCTGGGGCGGCTGGGGTAATAGAACGACCCATTTCGGTGTAAATGTACCACAGCAGTGCTAACTGGTCATCTACACTTAGGGATTTAAATAAAGTGGTAGTAGTTACCACAGCATTTTCTGAATATGTGCTGGAATCAAAAGTATTGGTTAATTGATTTGATTCTGTTGTAGCGTTCATAGTTTTACCCAAAATTTTTAGTAAGTGTTAATTCAAC
>NZ_JAYGHH010000003.1:136072-170372 GCF_034931045.1 Nodularia sp. UHCC 0506 | reverse complement strand
TTGTCCAATTGAGATTTATATCTTTTTTGGACAAAAGTGAAATCTTAGAGGATACCCCAGAAGTGTAGGAAACCTTGACCAGAGAACACTTCAATTAAAGCTGCGGCTACAAAACCGATCATTGCCAAACGACCGTTCCAATTTTCGGTTTGAGTGGTGAATCCCCAATTCCAAGCATTGCGGTTTTCTGTAACTGGTGTGGTTGCGGTTGTGCTTTTCATGGTTAATACTCTCGGTAGGACTTAGTAAAGGTTTTTGTTTCCCTATTAAGCAATGTAACAGATATTTTAAATAATGTAACGAACAATTGCAAAAGAATTTCAAATAGTATCTATAAGAATTTTTTCTGATTTGCTTTTCAGCGATCAACTCAGATCCCCAACCTTTGCCAGAAATCGGGGATCTTGCGGTTTGTAAATTATTGGAGATTTCTAGAGGTTAACGTCTACTTTCTGAGCTATCCTCAGCTTGGCAGAACGCGATCGCGGATTACTAGCCAATTCTTCCTCTTTTGCAGTGATTGGCTTTTTAGTCAAGACTTTTAACAAAGGAGAATTACGTAAACCATGCTTTACCGGGCGATCTTCCAAACTGTGAAAACTGATAATGGCAATGCGTCCACCAGAAACCAAGGCGTTAGGGGCTTGATCTAAAAAGGTTTCTAAAGACTTTAACTCATCATTAACCACAATTCGCAAAGCTTGAAAAACCCTTGTCGCCGGGTGAATCCGACCATAACGATATTGACGGGGGACAGCATAGGCGATCGCCTCAGCCAATTCTGTAGTAGTTTGAAATGGTCGTTTTTCCACAATCCGTCTGGCAATCCGCCGCGATAGTCGTTCCTCACCGTATTTAAAGAAAATATCTGCTAATTCCGCCTCATCCCATTCATTAATTACATCAGCCGCCGTTAAAGACTGTTGCTGATTCATTCGCATATCCAGATTTGCCGCATGGCGAAAGCTAAAACCCCGTTCTGGCTGGTCTAAATGGTAAGAACTCACACCCAAATCAGCCAGGATACCATCGAAAGTGTTAGGACTATATTTATAAGCCGAAAAATTGCTGTGAATAAACTCTACCTTGTCACCAAACTCAGCCAAATACTTTTGCGCCGCCCCTAAAGCGTCCTCATCTTGGTCAATGGCCGTTATCCGCACATCAGTTGCAGCTTCTAAAATTAAGCGACTGTGACCACCACCCCCCACCGTTGCATCAAGATAATGGCCACCAGGACGTACAGCCAACCCCTCAACGACCTCCTGGCTTAAAACTGGCACATGAAGAAATTCAGCGCCTACAATTCCTTGGATCTCTAGCTCCATATAATAGTTGAAGAAGTGAAACAAAATGAAACAGCAAGTAAAATCTCTTTGCTGCCACTCCTCTCCAACATACTCCTGTATGGGCAATAGATGTAGACGCTTCTGTGGCGACTGCTTAAAAATATTTCCCTTACCGAAGAGGCAGAGGGGAAGGGGCAGGGAGCAGGGGGGAACAAGCCCGAACCCTCTGCGCGGAGCAAAGCGGAGCAGGGGTAATCTTCCCCGCTCTTTTAGGGCGCTTGAACTGAGGCGGAGAACAAGCTCCGTTTCAGTCTTCTCCCTTGCTCCCTGCTCCCTGCTCCCCTGCTTCTTTTGACCTGATTTTGGCAGACAAAATTAATTGAGTCTGGTTGGCATCACGCAATTCAAGTTGAAATTTTCATCACTGGAGAACAAGGAACTTATGGCAAGACTAGAAACCCGCACCGAACCAATGGTATTGAATATGGGGCCACACCACCCCTCAATGCACGGGGTTTTGCGGTTAATTGTCACATTGGATGGCGAAGATGTCGTTGATTGTGAACCGGTAATTGGCTATTTGCACCGGGGAATGGAAAAAATTGCCGAAAACCGGACTACTGTCATGTACGTCCCCTACGTGAGTCGGTGGGACTACGCCGCCGGAATGTTTAACGAAGCTGTCACCGTTAACGCCCCGGAACAATTAGCAGGTGTAACTGTTCCCAAACGCGCCAGCTACATTCGCGTGATTATGCTGGAACTAAACAGAATTGCTAACCATTTACTCTGGTTTGGCCCTTTTCTCGCTGACGTAGGCGCACAAACTCCCTTCTTCTACCAATTTAGAGAACGGGAAATGATTTATGATTTATGGGAAGCTGCCACTGGATACCGGATGGTCAACCATAATTATTTCCGTGTGGGTGGCGTAGCAGTTGATTTACCCTATGGTTGGGTAGATAAATGTTTAGATTTCTGCGATTACTTATTACCCAAAGTTGACGAATACGAACGTTTAGTAACAGATAACCCCATCTTCCGCCGTCGGGTTGAAGGTATTGGCACGATTTCCCGCGAACAAGCAATTAACTGGGGACTATCTGGCCCGATGTTACGCGCCTCTGGAGTGAAATGGGATTTGCGGAAAGTTGACCATTACGAATGTTACGACGATTTTGATTGGGATGTACAGTGGGAAACTGCCGGTGATTGCTTTGCCCGTTATGTGGTGCGGATGCGGGAAATGCGCGAATCTGTGAAGATTATTCGCCAAGCAATTAAAGGACTACCAGGAGGCCCCTACGAAAACCTAGAAGCCAAGCGGATGGCGGCGGGAAAAAAATCAGAGTGGGATGCCTTTGATTACCAATACATTGCTAAAAAAGTTTCACCTACGTTTAAAATGCCCAAAGGTGAAATCTATTCCCGTGTGGAAAGCGGTAAAGGTGAGTTAGGAATTTATCTAGTAGGGGATGATAACGGTTTCCCCTGGCGTTGGAAAATTCGCCCGGCTGATTTCAACAATCTGCAAATTGTCCCGGAACTACTACGAGGGATGAAGGTTGCAGATATTGTTGTGATTCTCGGCAGTGTTGACGTAATTATGGGATCTGTAGACAGATAAGAGGCAGGGGGCAGGGGGCAGGGGGCAGGGGAGAAGAGGCAGGGGGGCAGGGGGCAGGGGGCAGGGGAGAAGAGGCAGGGGGGCAGGGGGCAGGGGGCAGGGGGGAAGAGTAATTTCCAATTCACCCCTATTTCTTGCTTCTTCTCCCTCCTCAGAGACTTCCCAATCAAAAAAACATCCAATAACCTAACAGAATAAACCTCTGATTTCTTGATTTCTCCGTGTCCTCTGCGCCTCTGCGGTATGCGCTGCGCGCACGCTACGCGAACGTTTAATCTTAATTTCTTAAAAATCCCGAATACTCCAGCAAACAACACCCAAAGCATTAATATAAAAAACATCAGCCCCTTCAAACCCAGTAACTAACCGTGCCATCCATGCCTCTGTCGCGCATAGTCACGCTAATTGTTGGTTTAATCGTCATTTTGGCATTAAGCCTCTGGCTGATTGACTCCCTCTCTCGGCTTTACTGGCAGTTGTCTTATTCTCCACTGCTGGGGAATTTGCTGTTGCTATTGTTGGTTTTATTAATAGGAGGCTTAGTTGCAGCTTTTCTTTATTATGTATTCATCCTGCAAGCTGGGGAAAAGCGATCGCGCCGTCAACGTCGAAGAGTTACAGCCGCAGAAATTCCCGCCGCTAAATCTGATGCAGCTTCTACAACTCTGCAAGCTGTGAAGCAACAGGTAGCCCAAATTCAAGATGAAGTCGCCCGACAAGCTTTATTAAGTAAATCACGGGAAATTGAAGTCAATCTGGTACGGGGTGAAATTCAAGTTGTGGTATTTGGTACGGGAAGCGCTGGTAAAACTTCCCTGGTTAATGCCATTATGGGGCGCATGGTGGGTCAGGTAAATGCGCCGATGGGAACTACCCAAGTTGGGGAAACCTATTGTTTGCGGTTGAAGGGGTTAGAACGCAAAATTTTAATTACCGATACGCCGGGGATTTTAGAAACTGGGGTAGAAGGAACGGAACGGGAACAATTAGCGAGAGAACTGGCAACTTCAGCCGATTTACTGCTGTTTGTGGTAGATAATGATTTGCGTCGTTCTGAATATGAACCACTACGCAGT
The DNA here is from genome assembly GCF_034931045.1 of Nodularia sp. UHCC 0506. Taxonomy (NCBI): domain Bacteria; kingdom Bacillati; phylum Cyanobacteriota; class Cyanophyceae; order Nostocales; family Nodulariaceae; genus Nodularia; species Nodularia sp. UHCC 0506. The sequence goes on along the minus strand of NZ_JAYGHH010000003.1, from coordinate 166,380 downwards.
TTAGCTGAAATTGGTAAGCGATCGCTCCTCGTTCTCAATAAAACAGATTTATATACAGATGAGGATAAGGAATCGATTCTCGCCCGGTTACGTCAACGAGTGCGGGGATTTATTGCCCCTAATGATGTGGTGGCGATCGCGGGAAATCCCCAATCTGCACAGTTAGAAACTGGCGAAATCTTTCAGCCAGAACCCGATATTATTCCTTTGCTGCGGCGCATGGCTGCCATTTTACGGGCTGAAGGTGAAGATTTGGTTGCAGATAACATTCTCCTGCAATCGCTACGGTTAGGAGAAGAAGCCCGAAATTTGATTGATGTCCAACGTCGCCGTCAAGCTGACAAAATAGTTGATCGCTTTCAATGGATTGGGGCTGGTGTGGTATCTGTTACGCCTCTCCCAGTTGTCGATTTATTAGCAACAGCAGCCGTTAATGCTCAAATGGTAGTCGAAATTGGGAGAATATACGGTTGTGAATTGAATATGGAACGAGGCAAAGAATTAGCTCTTTCCTTAGCCAAAACCATCGCTAGTTTAGGTATAGTCAAAGGCGCAATTCAACTAATATCTACTGCTTTGCAATTTCATGTTGCTACCTTTGTTATTGGTAGGGCAATTCAAGGGGTGACAGTAGCTTATTTAACACGAATTGCTGGTAAAAGTTTTATTGAATATTTTCGCCATGACCAAGATTGGGGTGATGGTGGGATGACTGAGGTAGTCAAGGAACAATTTAAACTTAATCGCCGGGATGAATTTATTAAGAGTTTTGTCCAAGAAGCGATCGCCCGCGTGGTAAAACCTTTAACAAATAACTCGGAAGTGATTGAACACGACGAAGAAACCCAGAATTAGCATAAAATTTATCTATTTTTAGGCAAAATACTGTCAATAAATAACTTGACTTTAAGGCATAGACACTACAATAATCAATTTTCAAGGCTTCCGGAAAAACTGGTGAGGTGAGGAAACCTATTATAAGAAATTATTTAGTAACCAGCTCATGAACCAGAACATGATCGGGCAATTATTACAAACACGTTACCAAATCGTCCAAAGCCTTGGTGCAGGAGTATTTGGAGAGACATACATCGTTATAGATCAAGCTCACCCAGAAAACCCTAAATGTGTGATTAAAAACCTTAAATCTCACAGTTTTTCACCCAAATACTTAGATAATTTAAAATCATGCTTTCTTGATGAAACAGCACCTCTCCATCTTCTGGGAAAGCATCCTCAAATTCCCCAATTAATCACCTGTTTTGAAGAAAATGAGCAGTTTTATTTAGTACAAGAGTTTGTAGAAGGACATTCATTAAGTACGGAATTGCCCATCAATCAATATTGGAAATGTAATTGGACTGAAAATGAAGTTTTGCAATTATTAGAAGATGTTTTGAAGATTTTAGAATTTGTTCACTCACAAGGCATTATTCATTGCCATATTAAACCAGAAAATTTGATCAGACGTACTAGTGATGGCAAGTTAGTTTTAATTGACTTCGGTTTTATCCAGTCAGTTGATTTGGGTTTAAGTCTAGAATTGCCTATTGATGAAATTCCTGTCACCTCACTAGGGTACATCCCACCAGAGCAATTTATTGGTCAAACACAACCTAATAGCGATATTTATGCTTTGGGGATGATTGCTATTCAGGCTTTAACAGGGCGAGAAGCACTACAATTCAAAGTAGATCCTCAAACCAATGAGATTATTTGGCGTACCCAAGATACATCAATTAATGATTATCTAGCTGCTGTCCTCAGTCACATGATTCGCTATGATTGCCAAGAGCGCTTTCAGTCTGCGGGTGAGGTACTACATATACTCAAACAAATGGTCAGAGAAACTAAAATACAGTCCATTCCTGAAATACGCCGTGAGGTAGTGCAAAAGCCAAAGGGTAAAAGAGATAATACACAGGAAAAATTAAATTTAATCCCTGGATCATCACTATTTACAGGAATGAAAGTAGGTTTAGCAGCTAATTCTTTATTAATGGGATTGGGAGTATATTCTTTAGTGAATAATTCTCCTGCATATTCAGCAAAAGAAACTTTATATAAAGCAACAGAAAAATATCAAACTGGGGATTTAGAAAAGGCACTGGCTTTAGTAAAATCAATTCCATCTCACAGTAATATCTATCCAGAAGCTCAAGCCACGATTGATGAATGGCAGTACCAATGGCAATTTGCTGCGGTGCAATACCAAATTGCTGAACAAGCTTTGGAAGCGGGTAAATGGTCAGAAGTATTAAGTATTGCTCCAAAAATGCCAGATATTTTATATTGGCAATCTAAAATAGATAATTTAGTCCAGCAAGCACAAGTCAGGATTGAAACCGAAACCCAAAATTTGTTATCACAAGCTTACGAAAAAGCCATAGCTAGAGAATTTTCAACTGCTATAGAATATTTACGTCAAATTCCTCAAGAAAGTTCGGCTGGTGCTTTAGTTCAAAATAAATTAGCTGAGTACAGTGAAAAGCGGCAAATTAGAGCAGCTTATTTTTTACATAATGCTAATATCAAAGCCTCAACTGGCGACTTTAATGGGGCTGTAAAACTTCTTCGCAAAATTCCACAAAATACTCCCGTTTACCCTCAAGCACAGGCTAAACTCAATGAATATACTCAAAAACAGCAAATACAAACTAAAAGTAAAAATGTGGCGTTAACTTCCTTTGATGCTACAAAAACCCTCATTAAAAATGAAAGTTTTCATTCCGAAAATCATCTGCAAGAAGTTAATATTCGTTAATTGAGTGGGGAGTGGGGAAAGTTCTGAGTGCTGAGTGCTGAGTAAGTTCCTTTACCCCCCTTGCCTCTTCTCCCCTGCACCCTGCCCCCTGCCCCCGTTCCTCTTCTCCCCTGCACCCTGCCCCCTGCCCCCTTGCCCCCCTGCTTCTTTTCCCCTACCTTGGCGGGTCTTGGTGCATGAGGGGACGCAATCCATTTAAACCGGCGATGATTGCTGAACCATTATGAATAACTGTCGCCGCTAAGGGATGCAACCCTATGGTTGTGGCTAGTCCTAACGCTGCTAAATTAGGAACTACGGCTAAACTGATATTTTGTTTAATTACTGCTTGGGTTTGGCGAGCGATCGCTATTGCTTCTAAAAAACTGGTTAGGTTATCATCCATCAGGACAACATCGGCTGTTTCCCTAGCTATATCAGAACCTCCACCAAAGGAAATCGCTACGTCAGCATAAGCTAGGGCGATGGAATCGTTTAAGCCATCACCAGTAAAGGCGACTGTTTTACCTGATGCGTGTATTTTTTGGATAATTTCGGCTTTTTGTTCAGGGAAGGCCTCAGCATGAACTTGGGAAAGAGGCAAATTAAGTTCTTGGGCAACAGCCATAGCTCTCTGCTGATTATCCCCTGTGAGTAGATGGATTTCCATCCCATATTCACTTTGCAACTTCTCAATTACATTTGGGCTTTCTGGACGCAAGGGATCTGTGTAATAAATAATTCCTTTAAACTCCTGATTTACCGCTACATATAGCAAAGCATTATGGGCAGAAATACGGAAATTGGGATGATTGCAGCTATGTGATTTATCCAGACAGTCCAGGGAAATGCCACGCTGACGCAAAAAGCGATCGCTCCCCACTATAACTTGTTCACCATCAATTTCGGCTCGCACACCTAAACCAATTTCATATACAAAATCTTGGCGGGTCAAAATCTCAATGCCTTGTTTCTGGGCATAATTTACTACAGCTGCGGCAACTGGGTGAGTCAGGCGTTGTTCGGCAGCTGCGGCTAGTGTTAACAACCTGTGACTAGACATCCTTCCAGCTACAGTTTCCACTTCTACAACTTCGATATTACCTTTAGTTAAAGTGCCGGTTTTGTCAAATACTAATGTGTCCACCTGTGCCAATTTTTCCAAAGCCCGACCACTGCGGATTAGCACACCATGTCTAGTGGCGTGATGTAAGGCTGCTAAAAAAGTTGTGGGTAGAGAAACGCGAATCCCGGTGACAAAATCGAGGGTGAGGATGGATGCTGCCCTGTTAGGGTTTCTGGTTGCGGCTAAGACTAATCCCGAAAAAATCAAGGCTGGTAATACGGCTTTGTCGGCGATGGTTGCGGCATAGTTACCCATGCGTGTGTCATGTACTGGGGCTTGTTTGACTAACTCTATACTTGCCCCAGCACGAGTAGCAGCGCCGACTCGTTGGGTTTGGATGTAAATTTCTCCTGACCGCACGAGGGTAGAAGCATAAACCGCTTGTCCTACCTGACGCAAAACGGGCATTGATTCACCAGTCAGCTGTTGCTGATCGATTAAAGCTTTACCGTGCAGTATTTCTCCATCAATGGGGATTTGTTCACCTGGATAGACGATTACAGTGTCTTTTGGCTGTACTTCCTTTGCCAAGATGCGTTTTTTTTGCCCATCTGGTTGTTCAACCCAGGCGTAATGTCCCAAAGAATTCAATAAATCGGCGGCATGATTTTCGGTAACTCTGGCAGTGCGATCGCGGATCTGATCACCAATTTCATGTAATGTCATCACCAAAGCTGGTGTTAAGAGGTTTCCTTGGGCAGAAGTTAAGGCGATCGCCATAAAATCGAGGCAATCTATATTTAATTTTCGTTCTTGGGTAATACTGTTATAAGCACGTTGAGCAACAGGTAACGCTGCCAGTGCCACTGTTGCAGCAATCATCACTCTGGGAATGGGAAATCCTAACCCTAGTAAAGCTAAAATAGTTGCCAATCCAGGCAACTCTACACCTGAATGATCAGTTTCTTTTAGTTTTTGAGTTTCAACTTCTAACTTTTGACTTTTCCTCACCTTGGCTTCAGATAGCAAAGGTAATAAATACTGGGGAATTAACCTATTTTTACTACTAGATAATTGATATTTAATCGTTACAGAATTGCAAGCACGATTAACGCGGACAAACGTAATACGACGATCAGATTCTAGTAAATTTTGTAAATTTTGGGCATAATTGGGGTCATGGGCTAACAGAGGAACACGAAATCTAACTCTGCCGGGAATTTTATGTACTACATGATAGTCAATTCCAGCGAAAGAGGGCGATGAATTGATCATGATGTTCCTCTCACTGTATATTACAGGGGTCGTCGGTTTTCTGTGTAATACGAGATGGATTTTTACTGTTAACCATCTCCTTTTAGTTTTCAGAACTGGGAATAGTTGGTACAATTATAGAACGTAATTTTTCAACTGATAATTCTCTTTGGGCTTTGTTACGGGCGTTAATTGCTTCTCGATAATTCGGCTGGTATTTTATGGCTTGATTATAAGAGCTAATTGCTTCTTGATATTTTTGCAAGTTAAATAAAGCATTACCTCTGCTGTACCAACTTTCAGCATGACTGGCTTGATAACGAACTGCTTTATTGTAAGATGCGATCGCTTCCTTGTATTTCTGGAGAAGATATTGGGAATTTCCTAAATTATACCAAATCTGATAATCATTTTCTTTAATCGCTGCGGCTTGATTATAAGATTCTATTGCTTCTTCATAGCGTTGGCTTTGATGCAACGCCCAACCCCGACTATACCATGCTTGGTAGTCATTGGGGTTATGTTTAATTGCTTGATCGAATGATGCGATCGCTTGGGGATAGCGTCGTAAAGTCATTAAGATATTACTTCTAGAAAACCAAGCTGGGTAAAAATTAGGTTTGTATTGTACTGCCTTGTCATAGGCTTTTAAAGCATAATCAAACCGATTCAAATTAAATAAAGCATTGCCTAGATTATACCAAGCTTGCCCATAATCTGGCTTAAATTCAATAGCTGTTTCGTAGGCTGTAATTGCCTGATCATATTGCTTTAATTTATGAAATGCTAAACCCTTACTATACCAAGCTTCATAATAATTAGGTCGGAGTTCTACAGCTTTTTCATAAGATTGAATAGCATTATTATATTGTTGCAAATTACTGAAAATTTCTCCTTTAGCATTCCAGGTTTCAGGATAATTATCATCTAATTGTAAGGCTTTATTAAAAGAGGCGATCGCTTCTGGATAGCGTTTTAAATTTTGCAATACAAAACCTCGACCACGCCATGCTTCTACATAATCTGGTTGAATTTGAATAGCTTGGTCATAAGCTGTCAGGGCTTCTTCATATTTTTTTAATTCTGACAGGGTTTTTCCTTGACCACTCCATCCTGGAACAAAATCTGGACTAATATTTACTGCCTTTTGATAAGCAGCTAAAGCATCTTGATAGCGCTGTAATTCAAATAGTGTACTTCCTTGTTGAGATAGTGCGATCGCGTTATTAGCATTAATACTATTAACAATCAATACAGATGTTATACCGCTAACTCCAATGAAAAGTACTGCTGATGACAACTTAATTAATATATCTTTTTTGGATTTACTAAATTTAAAATTTTTGAATAGTGGGTCGGGTGTGAGTGACACACCAGAATTTATGGGTAAAGCGGGACTTAAAACTATAGTTCCAGATGCTAGTTGCGTTAATTCTTGCAGCTTTTGTAATGCCACAGTTGCTGAAGCATAGCGTTGGCGGAAATCGTAACACACCATTTTATCGATAAATTGAGCAAATTCTGGCGACACATCAGCCTGATTTTGCCAGATAATTTCATTGGTATCAATATCAATTTTTAGCTGTTTTGGCGACAATCCAGTCAGGGCTTGAATGGCAATTATCCCCACAGCATAGATATCACTGCTAAACTTTGGTGTACCTTGGGCTTGTTCTCCGGGTAAATATCCGGGAGTACCGATAGCAATCGTGGCTTTCGTTTGACCTTCAGGGTTAACTATCTGAGTAGCAATTTGCTTAACTGCCCCAAAGTCAATCAAAACTAATTTACCATCTTCCTCACGTCTGAGTAAATTTCGTGGGTTCACATCACGGTGAATTACCTTTTCTTGGTGAACAAATTCTAAAATTGATAAAATTTCCTGAATCAGAGAAATTACTTCGGCTTGACTGAGGATTTTTCCTGGTGCTAACTCTGTACTCAGGTTATGACCGGCGATGAATTCTTGTACTAAATAAAACTCTGCATTTTCTTCAAAGTAAGCCAATAGTTGGGGAATTTGATCATGAATCCCTAATTTATACAGAACTTGCGCTTCCGTATCAAATAAACGTCTAGCCGTCTCTAAGTTTATGGGGTCAGTCGCTTGGGGTTTAAGTTTCTTGACAACACACTGAGGTAATCCCGGCAAGTGAGTATCACAAGCCACAAAAGTTTCACCAAATCCCCCATCTCCCAAGTGGCTAATAATTTGGTATCTTCCAACAAGTGTGTTTCCTAGCATCTCGTTTGCCTAGTTGAGTGCATTGTTACCTGATTCCAATCTTGCCACAAATTAATTAAAACAGGGGTATGGGAAGATGAACAAGAAAACTTATTGCACATTTAAAATCAATCTATATGATTCCTATTAGTGATAATATTCGCCTACGTCATCAACCAATTATTATTTATTGGCTGATTGGCATTAATATTGCTCTATTTTTATGGCAACTTAAACTAGAGATTAGTGGAGAATTAGGATCTTTTATCAATAGTTGGGGTTTGATTCCCGCCCAAATTACTAGTGCAATTACCAATGCTATCCAAGTTAATCCAGCCGCTTGGGTAGTTGTTTTTTGGCGTATACCTACCCTATTGTTGGGGATGTTTCTTCACGGTAGTTTTAGTCAAATTTTGGGAAATTTACTATTTTTATGGGTTTTTGGTAAAACTGTCGAAAACGTGATTGGACATGGACGTTTTCTGGGATTGTATCTGAGTGCGGGGATTCTGACAGGGATAGCACAAATTATTTTAGAACCGAGTTTGACAATACCATTAATCGGAGCCAATGGTGCGATCGCGGCAATTTTAGGAGCTTATGTATGCAAATTCTTTAAAGTTAAAATCGATACAATTCTCCCACTCCTAATTGTGTATATTCCCATTCAGCTGCCCGCCTATTTGTATCTATTTTGGTGGTTTATCCAACAGCTATTTTACGGAATTGGCAGCTTACACATTCCCCCATCTGGTGTAAATTCAGGGAACATAGCATACTGGGCGCAACTTCTGGGCTTATTAATCGGGGCAGCGTTTATGCGATTTCATCAACCAGCCCGTACTTAACCTGAGCGTGAAAATCAACACTTTTCCTGAACTGCAATACCACGCACAAAAATATCTACACAAGTGTCAATGTAATTATTACTACTGTAGTCACTTTGATTATATTTTACCGTCCGGCAGAGCATCCCGGCCAATAGCATCCCTGTAAACATATCAACTGCCGGAAACGGATCAAGATCAAGTCTAACAGTCCCTCGTTTCTGACTAGATTGCAAGTAAGCCACCAATTTTTCACCCAAAGGCTTGGCCGCTTCTTGAATGATTTGCCTAGCAGCTTCAGGATGACGTTTAGCTTCCCCAATGAAAGTCCGAATCAAATCTTCGTGTGCTTCCAGCATGGCGTTATAAAGCTGGGCATACTTTTTTAAATCAACGCTAAGGTTCTGTGTCCAAGCTTCAGGGTGCGCGAGGGCTTCTGTCTGGAGGGCGGAGGCATTTTCAATGACTGCCCTCAGTAATTGTTCTTTGCTCGCAAAGTGGCGAAATAAAGTCACCTCATTCACTCTGGCGACACGAGCTATTTCACGAGTAGTTGCTCCTTGAACACCTAAACTAGCAAATACCTGCGAGGCAGCTTCTATCAAACGTATACGGGTAAGAGAGGAGGATCGGATAGTTCTAGTCATTTTGCTTGCAGGTACTTGCTTAAATACTATTACATTTTGTAAAAAAAATTGCATTTCCAGTAAAACAAGTTGAATTTTTTTTACTAAACTTAAAGCATATTTAATCAAGCAAGAGTTAAGATTTTGTTCATTTTGGTGACTGGAACAACTATGCCAGTTCTTAACTGATGAGGCGCTCTTTTGACAGCAGTAAATCCCAATCGGGAATAAAATCCTTCAGCATAAAGACTAGCAGTTGTAATTACTTGATTTATACCTTGATTAGTAGCTTCTTGACAAAAATGTGTAACTAAAGCTCGCCCTACGCCTTGACATTGATAATGAGGATGCACATATAAGGCAATAAGTTCATCAACCATGAAACTAGCAAAACCTGCAAGCCTATTATTCTCAACAGCAACCCAAAAAGTTTCTGCTTGCATATTCTGCAAAATATTTTTACTATTAGGCTTGTCGCGATAATTACGCCAAGCCAACAGCTGTTTTCGGGTGTAAAAAGTCGTAGGCAGAGCTTTGATGGCAGCAATATGAATTGCACTCATCACCCATGCGTCGGTTTCTTCAGCGAGACGCAAAAATATTTTGTGATCACTCATAATCTTACAGCAGTTTTCATTGAAATGAATCTGTGTTTAAGTAGGGTTGGCGGAATAAACTAAATTACCTTACTAAAGATAAACACGTCAGAAATCATGACTAATAACTGCTGTATTTTAGCAATTCCTAGCCCCAGGCTAAAGCCTGTGGGCTGATGCTATTTTTCTGTATCTTTGTCTGTGTCTTTCTCCTTCTCAGGTTCTGGGGAAGGCTTTTTAAGAACTGGCTTGGGCAGATTATTACTAGGCTTGTTACTCGGCTTGGGAGTATCCTTTTTGGATGCTTGCGGGACTGCGCCTTTATTCTTTTTAGACTCTTGCAACGCTGTAGCTTTATCCTTTTTGGATGCTTTGAGAAATCTCGGTGCAGTTTCTTGGGGTGGCGCTAATAGTGCCACAAAACCGAAGACATTACGCCCAGGCAAAAATTTTGCTTTCAGGGAGACAAATATCGGATGTCCTTGGTCTTCTTTTTCAGCTTTCGGATTAAATCTGAAGGGTTTAACTGGCGCGTCTTTCCAAAATAAAGGCAGATGACTAGCCTTCATAAATTTTACTTTTCTCGTTGGCTCGGCCTGCTTAATATATTCGAGTCTTTCACGAGTAAAGTTGCGGAAAACAGAAATACAAGGAGTTTGACAAACGGGAATAAATTGCCATAGTCCTGAAAATTTAAACTCGTTGTCTTCTAATTCTGCTGAAACTGTCTGTTGTTCTCGCCCCCTATCAAATCCAACTAGTTGAAAAGTCATACTATGGGGTTGGTCTTTCCGGGGAAAATGAATGGCTTTAGGATAAACTACCAGCCTAAAGGTTTTGTTGCCAGTAGTTTCTATTTCTTTGGTGAGAGCGTCAAATACTTTGCGTTTTTGGGGAATATAGAAAAGCGGGTATTCTAAATTACTAATGGTAATTGTGTTTTTACCATCCTCATTTAAGTTGACATCCCCAACAATTACCCCAATAGCTTGAAATATTGCTCCCGATTCTTCAATCTCTTCCTGGATTTCAGTATCAATATTTACTTCTTCAGGTTCAGGTGGGGTTTGAAGTTGAGTTTCAGCCTCATTTGGCTCATTGGGGGTAGGTTCAGTAGATGACATAATTGTTAGTTTTTTTGTTCGAGCAATAATTTTTTGAGATACGGGCGGCATTTGACAGGCTGAAAAAATCCCATAAGTACATACGAAACAATCTTACATACAAGTTGCTAAACTACCCTTGATAGGGAATTAGTGAGCTGGGGAGCTATTCTGACTAGGCAAAAGCTAGCTTATGCTAACACCAACCTACTACCTTTACGCTAACGCTCTCTCCCTGTCAGGTTTATAGCTAGGTAACTTACTCAGTCAATTATTTTAAAGCCTCTTCTTCCGAATTACGAATAAGTATGCACCATGACCAATTACTTCCGATCTAATATCGATGCCATGGCTAGCTATGTCCCCGGTGAACAGCCTCAAAGTGGAATACAGGTCATTAAACTCAATAGTAATGAAAATCCCTATCCTCCGTCACCTGCGGTGCTATCTGTGCTGCAAAATATTGAAGGGGAGTGGTTACGACGGTATCCAGAACCGTTAGGGGGAGAATTCCGGCGAGCTGTCAGTAAAGTTTTGGGCGTTCCGAGTGATTGGATCATTGTCGGTAATGGCAGTGATGAAGTTTTAAATTTAGTGATTCGAGCCTGCACTGAACCTGGAAGAAAGGTAGTTTACCCGATACCAACCTATGTATTATATGTGACTTTGACTCAAATGCAGGGGGCGGAACTGTTAGAGATTCCTTATAAAGAAAATTATAAATTACCTCTGGAAGAACTAATTGCTGCTAATGGGGCTGTAACCTTCATTGCATCGCCTAACAGTCCTTCAGGGCATATAGTGCCAATTAACGATTTACGGCAACTAGCAAGGCGATTATCTGGGGTTTTAGTGATTGATGAAGCGTATGTAGATTTTGCCGAAGAGAATGCCCTGTCTTTGGTGAAGGAATACGAGAACGTAATTGTAATTCGGACACTTTCTAAGGGTTACTCGTTGGCAGGATTACGCCTGGGCTTTGGGGTGGCTCATCCCAAGTTGCTGCATGGATTGTTTAAGGTCAAGGATAGCTATAACATTGATGCGATCGCCTGTGCATTAGGAACAGCTGCGATTATTGACCAAGATTATAAAAATGCTTGTGCAGTCAAGGTGAAAGCATCACGGACGCAACTGGCCACAGAGTTAAAACAATTAGGTTTCCATGTTGGGGATTCCCAAACTAACTTTTTGTTGGTACAGCCTCCCCAAGCAAATGCCGAATATCTCTACCAACAGCTCAAAGAACGACAAATTTTAGTACGCTATTTCCCACAGCCTGGACTAGATAATAAGTTACGTATCACTATTGGCACAGATGTACAAAATCAAGTTTTGGTAGAAACATTGACTCAAATTTGTTGTAATTAAAAATGCGAAATTTCCTGCCCCAACTCTGAGACTTAAACTACCGGCAACACTGTTGAATTTCATGGAGTTTGGCAGCTACCGCCCCATTATGGAATAATTCTGCCGCTTTGCTTAAACCTGATGGCATATCTGAACAAATACCACTGCGCCAGAGATAAAATCCCCCATTCCATAAGGCTGTTTGCATAAGTTCCCCTGATTGACCAGCTAAAACTTCCTGGATTTGATTTAGCAGTTCCTCAGTACTTCCTAGAGGTACATTCTTGGTAGTGATACCATAATCATGGGGTGAGAGCAGTAATCTTTCAATCTCTTGGGGTGTGTGAGACAAAGCGATAATTGCAGTGCGATCGCGTGGCAAATCGCAACTACCTTCTAATCCCTTAATTAAAGTATATTTGTGGACTTTTCGCAGTTCCAAGGCTACCCGAAACATGGTTTCTGTGGGCGGATGGACAAAACCAGCCACAATATGAGCATCCCCAGCGTAAGGACACCAAATTAATTCCATTGTTGCCAAAGGTGGGCGCTTGCCAAGTTGGTCACGATATTTCCATAAGGCGTTAGTTAAGGGAAAATGCTTAGGTGTATAAATAAAGCCGATATTTGTTTCTGCAAAGACCTGCTGGGTTTTAGCTAATGGTAAAGCAGTCCAATCCACACCTAACCCTTGCCAAATTTTTCCTAAAGGTAAACCATATTTTGTAGGTAAGCGATCGCCTCCGTGCATTACTACTGGTTGTCCTGCTGTGGCGAGTAGTAATGCTATCACTGGGCTAATTGGTGCAGTACGGGTTCTGCCATCGTAAGGTATTCCTAAAACCATTGCCGGGCGTGTAGATGCCATTGGTTGCAATTTTGGCCCCAATTCTTCATAAGCATCTAACATCCCTGCTAACTCTTCCCCTGTAGGTCGCCTGATGCGATGGGCAATTAAAAATGCACCAATTTGTACTGGTGTTGCTTCACCGAGCAGCATCATTTTAGTAGCTGTGGCTGCTTCCGCACGAGTTAAGTTCTCTGCTGTGTGGTTTCCGCTACCTACTTTTTTTAGTAGTTCCCTAAATACATTACTCATGCCAGCCATTAGTCAAAGGTCAAATCAATTCAAAATTCAAAATTATTAATTCAAAATTAAAGACAATCAGTCGGGGCTTGTACCCACCACTGATTGAAGACTGCCAAATCAAAGATTATGGCAGGGGCTTGTACCCAGAATTAATCAATTACAAAATTTTATTTCTTCTTCATTTTGCATTTTGAATTTTGAATTTTGAATTCAAAAAAGGTCAAGTTTTGACTGATCATACTTTAGGAAGCTGATCTCTGGTGCTGAAATTGCGCTGGGATATGTTCTAACACCAATTGCCAAAAGTTCTGGATGGGAGGTATCTGGAGGCGGTCTTGAGTTGTTACCATCACTACCCGACGCGTAAAACCAGAATTATCAGTTAAGGGACGTACTGCTAGGGTAGAGTCATTTCGTGCTTCTATCAGAGCTGAATAAGGTAACAAGGCTACTAATTGTCCCTGACGCACGACTCCCCGGAAAGCGTCTAAGGTATTTACTTCTAAAGCTGCTTGCAGTTTAGCTTCTAGGCGTTCAAATTTGTCTTGTACTAAGCGTTGCATCCCATAACCATCTTTGAAAACTACTTGGGGATAACGCACTAGTTCCGACCAAGGAATGCTTTCGTATTGGGCTAGGGGATGATGAACGGATGTCAGTACTTCTATGGATTCTTCATATAATGCTTCTACTACCATTTCTCTGGCTGTGGTTAAGAAGCGATTATTCATCACAATTGCTAAATCTACTAATCCATCTTTAAGGACTTTTAAAGCGCGATCGCTACCCAATGATGTTACCCGCAATTGGACTTCTGGATAATCGTGACAAAATTTTTGTAACACTGGTGGTAAGTAAGAAGCACACAGTGAATGAATTACCGCAATGCAGAGTTCTGGCTGCTTCCCAGCGATTAAATCGGTTAATTCTTGTGTAGCCGTTTGCCACTCCTGACATATTTTACGGACACGAGGTAGCAAACATTCACCACCTAAAGTTAACTTGGCGTGGTTGGTGCGATGAAATAGTTCTACGCCCAGATCAGCTTCTAGTGACTGAATTTGCCTGCTGATAGTCGATTGGGTAATACCACATTTTCGGGCTGCTTGTTGGAAGCTACCAGTTTGGGTGATCGCCAGAAAGGCTTGCAACTGCTCTAGCCGCATTTTGATGTAGCCTGAATTACATTTATGGCCTTCATTACGTTAACTGTTTTTTATCTGCAATTTAGTACAATTTATTACTTTTTTGATAGATGTAGGAGTCCGGTTTGGTTTCTGTAGCTTGCGTGGTGTAGCCATGAGGTAGGGAACAGGGAACAATCCTCACAAATAACTTTTATACCTAACTGCACGCTACGCGAACAGCAAACTCTATTTATTTGTGTTAATAAGAACAGCAATTAATAATCTTATTTGGCTTCTTCCAGCTCTCCCGCGCATCATGCAGGAGAGCCAGTTAAATTAACTTTGTTGTTGAGGAACTTGTCCTATTTGTCCTTCTCCTGTCAGCTTTTCTTGATCGCGTCGGCGTTTTTTAGCATAAAGCTGAATAGTCACCGCCATCAAAATAATTAAGCCAAAAATGCCCCAAGCGGTAATATCTGTAGGTAGATTGTTCTTAAACACAGCTAGTAAAACAATCACCAGCAACATGACTGTAGGTGCTTCATTTAAAGCCCTTAACTGTTGACCACTCCAACGACATTTATCTGCGGCTAACTGCTTCATCAAACGCTTACAGTAATGATGATAACCGAGTAAAAGAGCAACAAATAACAGTTTAATATGTAACCAACTTTGTTTTAAAACTTCTGGTTCAGTGCTTAATAAGCCTATCGCCATTGCTACTGTCAGCAACATTCCTGGCGTAGTAATGATATGGTAAAGGCGCTTTTCCATAATCTGATACTGATTTTTCAGGATCGTTTTTGCTGGTTCTGGTTCTTGGTTCGCTTCCACATGATAAATAAATAGGCGTACCAAATAAAATAACCCCGCAAACCAAACTACAATCCCAATTAGATGAAATGCTTTAAACCAGGAATAAGCCATGAAAGAAAATCTCCGTCAATGTGGTTTTAAACCTTTTTAGCTTTAATAAAAAGTTTACAAATGCAGTCTTAGATAATATTATAAATCTGCCACAAAAACATTATTTATTAAGCTTAACTATACTTAAAATTAGAGAAAAATAAATAATTTGTTGTTGCTTAAGTAGGTAGGAAAAAACAAACTATATTACGAAAAGCAAACAGGGCAAAATCCTTGCCAATGACCAATGACAAAGGACAAATGAAGACCCCCACCAGTTAACTTTATTTACGCCCACTTATTTATCTATATTCATAGGATTTTACAAGTTAATCAAGTACACATCTTAAATATTATAAATCTTGTGAAGTTGGCAGTATTCGACTAAGGCACGCAAACTATCCACTATGGTAGGGGTTTCAATATTGATAAACGCGCCCCTACTGACTCTGCATTTTCTCAGGGGTTTTGCTTATCATATCGATTTTTCCCTGATTTATGATTTTTTTGTTAAGTATTTATACGACGGACAAAAGGTAAGAGGTCTTCTAAAATCGCATTGTGGTAGTGTTCTTGAGGATAATGTCCGACATTATTAATTTTTATTAACTCGGTATTAGGTACAGAATCAGCAAATTTTTGTGCTACATCTATAGGTAGCCAAGGGTCAATCATTCCCCACTGAATTAAAATTGGCTGTTGCCATTGTTTAAATCCCGATTCTATTGCTGACATGGCTTGGTCTAGTTGCAAATTCCGAATTGTTGCTAGGAGACTTCGCCCCGCAGTGGAAGCTTTTAAGAATGGTTTGCGATAAATATCTAAATCTTTGTCTTCAATGCGGTAACGACTCCCACCTTCGAGAGTTCGGTCAACTAAGAGGGGGTCTTGAGTCATCATTTCGCCTGCCAATGGTAAACCCAGTTGTTTAATTTTCCAAGGCAATTTGGCAGTTGTGGAAATTGGTGCATTTAAGATAGCTATGTTAGCCACTTGTTCGGGATGACGCAAGGCATATTGTAAGCCGACAGAACCTAAAAACCCTTGGACGACTAAAGAAAAACGTTCCAGTTCTAAGGCTTTGACAAATCCTTCTAGGGCAGTAATAAATTTATCAGGGGTGTAGTCAAAATCCCATTTTTCAGGCTGGGAAGAAAAGCCATAACCAATCCAATCTGGTGCGATCGCTCTACTTCCTTGACTCCCTAAAGCGGGCATAATATTGCGCCAGCTATAACTTTGTGATACTAAACCGTGTAGTAATACTACAGGCAGCAAATCAGTTCTGCCAATGGGTTCACATTCACGATAAAACCATTCTAGAGAATCTACTGTAATTTTATGTTCTGTTAAAGACACACTATTTTCCTGATAAAACGCCAAAGCCCAAATACTAAAAGCTATTTTTTATTATCCCCAGAAGTAATCATCTCACGAATTGCGTCAGCTGTTGCTGGTGCTAGTAAAACACCGTTGCGGTAGTGACCAGTAGCTAAGAGAATATTGCTAAATCCAGGGAGTTGATCAATAACTGGTGCGGGACGACCTTCAGGACGGGGGCGTAAACCCGACCAAGTGCGGATAATCTCGGCTGGGGCTAAATCTGGGCAGAAGGCGATCGCTTGTTGCCAAACTTCTGTTAGCATTTCTTGATTGGGTAGGATTTCATCAGCATTGCTAGGAAACTCCACTGTTGCACCTACCCAGTAATCACCGCCCCCGATAGGGACAATATGGACATCATTACCAGTAATCACTGGCTGAAAGTCAAAATTACCTAATGGTTGATCTAAATGTATGTGTAATGCTTGCCCCAAAACCGGGCGGATATCCAGCATCTGCTTTAACTGTGCCGTCAGAGGTGTAGAACCCAGCCCCGCAGCTACGACAATCCAATCGGCGGCAATTTTTCCCTCTGTCGTCTCTACAACACTACATTGACTAATGTTTTCAATCTCTGGGCTTGGGGTATCCATCCCCAAAACAGTTACACCAAATGTAAAAGTTACGCCATTATATTGGGCAGCTTCAACTAAAGCTAAAGTTAAAGCAGTGGGATCTAGTTGGCGATCTTGGGGAGAATAAACTGCGCCTGTAATTTTGGTGTGATCGACTTGAGGACAAAAATTTTTCAGCTTGGCTATATCCCAAAGTTCTAATTTCCAGCCTTGAGAATGGCGAACTGCGGCCAGATTTTCCCATCCTGTTAAATTTTCTGCTGACCCGAACAGACTCAGGATACCTTGGCGATTAAAAGGGATTTTACGTCCTGTGATGGCTTCTAATTCGGGAATTAAAGTTTCGTAGCGTTGAATGCTTGTGTGTCGCCTTTGCCAAGCTTGACCCTTAACTTTATGACTAATCACGCCCATCAAAACGCCCAGGGCTGCACCGGTGGAAGCTTTGGCGGGTAGTTGACGGTCGATAACGGTGATTTTTAAGTTTTTAACTAGGCTAAGTTCATAGGCGATCGCAGCCCCAATTACACCACAACCGATGATGACTACATGACTCATTGCTTTTTTGAAGGAAGTGGGTAGAGACGCAATTAATCTTGTCTGAACAAGAGAATGGGAGAGATCAGGGATGAGAACGAGATACTAATGATCATTCATTCACCCTGACCCTTCTTGTCCCATATTAAACTGATCGCCTAACTTACTTCTGGCTGACTGCTTGTTTCCGGAAGCAATAGGAAGAATTTGTCAATGTCTTCAATAGCTGCTTGGTAGTTATTTAAAGCCAGTTGAGTGTTACTCTGTCCCGCAGCTTGATCGATTTTAACCAGATGGTTAAGCAAATCTCGTGTTTTTTGTCGTGCTACGGGTTGGGTGGAGGGTAGGAGGTTGGGAATAATATAAGTCATGCTTGACCTAGCTTCCGTCATTGGACCATGTATAAAATTACCTACATCGATCCAATCCTTTTTGTTGATCAGGGTTTTTAGTTCGTCTGCGCGATCGCGCACAGCCTGAATTTTCGGAACATATTCCTGAATTCTCTCCAGTTGAGTTGCTGTGTAAGTTGGAGGTGCAACTGTGACGCTAGGGCTACCACAACTGATGAGAAATGTGGCCAATAATACTAAAACCAGGGAAAAAATCGAGCGTTGACGCGCCATAAACTGAATTTAATGTATTTTGTGTGTGCAGATTAACAGTGTAATTTTAGATCGCTGGGGTGATCTATCGTTCTATTTCACTAGGGATTTTCCTGAAATTTCCAGTTATTGGGATGAATATTTTTGCTAATGGGGCTAGTTACTGCGTATTTAGAGAAAATTAAGTATAATTACCCAAGATAACCCTATTTAGTCTCAAAAGACTTAATTATGAGGAAAGCGTAATTGTAAATTTGTGAAATTTCAACGGTGTTGATCAGCTAAAACACCAATATGATCAGCCTTCTGGTGGTTTTTCTAGCGGAAATAAACAGAACATTTACAATCAATGAAAAGCCTAGAAAATCAGATTTTTGACCCTTCGACTTCGCTCAGGATAAACTTTTGACTTCACGGCGGTAATAGGAGTTTTTTTTCGTGAACGCATCTGAACAAGCAACAAACCTTGAACTCGCCAGCAAGATTGCTACAGTAGTAAATTTGTTTAAATTCGAGTTTCCTGATGCTAAATCGGATCTCAAACCTTGGAAGGATGACCCAGAAACCAGGGAGTTAATTGATCCAGATTCCATAGATATCGGCTTTCACTTTCCGGGAATCAGCAAATCTTGGCGCAGTCGCAGTGTTTTGATTCAAATCCGCTTTTACCAAGATCCCATAAATCAGTCACGTCGTGCTATTGGTTTAGAAGTGGCTGGATTTGACCATCGCGGTGAAGCTTGGCGACTGTCTACTGTGGAAAACTGGAGTTTTGTGGGTATGGCTGAACCTTCGCCACAAGTCGCGGACAAACTCAAGCAGATTTGTCGCCACATTTTAGAGGTGTTTAATCAAGCGAGTGATTGAGAAAAATCTCGAAATTTGGTTCATTTACGCCGAGTATGAGCAAAGATGGCAGAAATTATCCATAAATAGAAATATCTCACAACTATTCTGATAAATGCAGTTGTGAAGCTGTTATTCATTACCAGTATTGCAGCTACCATCGGCACAATAGGCTGATTGATAGGTACTCCCACGCTTGCCAAAGAGAGTATAGCGGTGATCGCGGATTTGTTCATAGAAGCGATCGCCTACCCATTTCATCCCCGGTAACGCCCGATAAGCTTCCACAAATACACTTCCCATCGGCAATAATCGCCCAATTTCCTCAGCCGCATCACTACCTTGCCAACGTCGTTCGGTTGTATTAGCATCAATTAAAATCATCCCTTGTTCACAAGCTTGGGGTGTAACTCCCCACTGTTGCAGTGTTTCCTCATCTTGCATGGGGGCGTAACGAAATAGCTTTCCTTGGTCTAGGTTTTCCAGTAATTGGACTAGGGTAACGCAGAGATTACAGTTTCCATCGTAGATAACGTAATAATTCATGAAATAATATTTCTTTAGGTATAATTTAAAATTTACAATACCCTGAGAAAAATAGTCAAATTTAATTGAGTTGGGGCGATAATTTTTATTCAAAATCTGAATAGTATCTTTTTGGTAACTACATTACTTCAAAGTGCGTACTTTTCATTTAGTAGCGATGTGTTTTATCTTTAAATAAGTTAGATAATTTATTCAATTCAACCAAAGAAAAAACAAAAATTTCTGATTTAAAAAAGTATCATTAACGAGGTTATTTTATGTCTAAAAATACAATTAACTATCTAATTCATGATCGAAACACTCGTGGTCATGCTCAGTTTGGCTGGCTTGATAGTCATCATACCTTTTCCTTTGGTAATTTTTACGATCGCGATCGCATGGGATTTCGCACCTTGCGAGTAATCAATGATGACCGCATCGCCCCTGGTGCTGGATTTCCTACCCACAGTCACCGCGATATGGAAATTCTCACCTACGTCCTATCAGGAGCAGTTGAGCATAAAGACAGCTTGGGGACTGGTTCCATAATTCGTCCTGGTGATGCACAGATAATGAGTGCAGGAACTGGAATCGCCCACAGTGAATTTAATCCCTCACAAACTGAGCCACTACACTTGTTGCAAATTTGGATTTTACCAGACAAGCAAGGCTTAACACCCAGATATGAACAAAAATCATTTCCTTTAGCAGAAAAGCGGGGTCAATTACGCTTAATTGCGGCTAAAGATGGGCGTAATGGTGCAGTCACAATTCACCAAGATGTTGATTTGTATGCGTCTATTTTAGAGGCTGGTGATGTTGTGAATTATCACGTTAAACCTCATCGTTACGCGTGGTTACAAATAGCTCAAGGTGTAGCAAATTTGAATGGAGAAGAACTCAGAGCCGGTGATGGGGTGCAAATTAGTGGGGAAGAAAAACTGCAAATCAGTACCGACATTAACACAGAGTTTTTACTTTTTGATTTGGGTTAATCGGGATTAGGAATTTCATCCAAAATTGTAGGGTGGGTTAGCGACAGCGTAACCCACCATTATCTATTAAATATATCGCGCATAACATGGGCGGGCAAGATGCCCACCCCACAATATTTATGCTTATGCACTAGTTTAGGCTTGTCAGTCCAGTAGGTGAGTTAGCGATAGCGTGATTCACCATTATTGTAAGTATTTTTACGTTATATCGAGTCCGGTTGCTATAATTACCATTACCAGAATCAATTAACCCCACCGTCAGCCCCTCTCCGCAAGAGAGAAGGGAGATAAAGCTCAGGTTTGCTAGGTTTCTGGGTGTAGTAAGTATTCAAACGGTGTTGATATTATGCAATAAAAGCTAGTATACGATCAATATATATATTTGCAATAAAAACAATATTTCATGACACAAGGAACAATTTTTGTAGTAATGTCTATGCCAGAAATATGGCCAGTTATTGCCCCAACTATTTTAGTGTCAAATAAAATAGACACTTCTAATTTAAAACTACTTGCATTCCCAAGTGGACATCTTAATCTTAGGATAGAAGACTCTAGTAAAAATTTTATAAATTATTATACTCAACGCATACTAGTTGATGAATCAAAATACCAAGCAAAAAGAAGAGATATTATTTTAGATATAATGTGGAAATTACCAGAAATATCAATTCATATAAATGGACACAGCTTATTAAGTCTGGATGAATCGAAAGGAGATTACTTTATGGTAAATCTTCAAAATTCAGCAGGCGAAACTTTACCATCTTATGCCCATCCTGATGCTTTCCAAGCTTGCCTTCATAAAGTTGAAGAGAGACATACTAAGTTTGCTTCCACCCAAATAATTGGAAATCATCATAATCGGACAAAAACAATATATGAGCAGATAAATGAGTTAAAAAATGCTACATTTTTATTGAATGATTTTTCTAATCGCATTCAGAACGGTGAGCATCAATTCTTAGGAGCACTCGCTGCTGAACTGAGAGCAATGTTATACTGGAACGGGAGAAAAACATATAATCCTTTACTATTGAGACTTGCGGGAAAGTTTTCTATACCACTTCCAATCTATCTTATGAAGGAAGATGCAATAGATCCTATTTTATCATTTTCTCCACTAGTTGATTTTAGTCTTAAGGAAGCATCTATTTATAAAGAATTTAAAACACAAAATCTAACTGATATTGAAGATTGGCTAGATAGAGTAGTTTTAGTGTCTCAAAATGAAACGGTTACAACAAAAGATATCATATTAAATGCTTCAACAAAGCTTGGTAGTGCTCACTATGATGAAGATATTCCAGAAAACCTAGATATTCTACTTAATTCTAAAGATTCTCAGTTTAATCAAATAGAGTCATTCTTATTAAGAACTGCATCTATAGTAATTCATTTGAGCCAATATGTTATATCAAATATCCAGACATCAATGAATAGTTAAAAACAACTGTCTCAACTGCTCAAATTCCTTCCGAAGAAGCAATCAAACTTTCAATTATACTGAAGATTATGTAAAAACCTGCAAGATATCTTCAAAAGGCTTTATTTTTCCTTACCAGTCCCCAGTCTCCATTTAGCTACACTAGAACTTAACCTAAACATAATCTAGGAGCAGCAGAGACAGAATGTCTAAAAAGCGGAATTCACCAGACCCAATTGAGCTTTTTCCCTCCCAAACTCCCTATAACTCAGAAAACTGGCAGGAGAGAGTGGCGCAGGTGGGGTATCGCTTTAACCGACAGTATCAAAAGCAAGATTTAGAATTACCAGCAGAAGTACAGGAAATGCCCATCTATCAAGAATGGGTGACTGGTCTGTTGTCTGGGAAAATTGCCTCTCCTTTTTGGGAAATTGCTCAACCGAAAAAAAACCAGCACTGTTTGGATATTGGCTGTGGTGTCAGCTTTTTAATCTATCCTTGGCGGGATTGGTTAGCATACTTTTATGGGCAAGAAATTAGCACGGTGGCACGGGATACCCTCAATTCTCGTGGTTCGCAATTGAATTCTAAGCTGTTCAAAGGTGTGGAGTTGGGGCCAGCCCATCAATTAAACTACTCCGCAGACCAATTTGATCTAGCGATCGCCACAGGATTTAGCTGCTATTTTCCCCTAAAATATTGGAGTGCTGTCTTAGCGGAAGTTAAGCGGGTCTTAAAACCAGACGGACATTTTGTATTTGACATCCTCAATCCCGAACACCCTCTAGCAGAGGATTGGGCAGTTCTGGAAACATATCTCGGTGCTGAGGTATTTCTCGAACCTGTGTCTGAGTTGGAAAAAATCCTCAAAGCTACTGGTGCAAAAATAGTGGCGAAACAATCAGGAGAATTATTTGATTTATATAAAGTAAAGTTTTGACATTCTCTAACTTTGAGAACATAACTCTGGGCTGAGGACTTAAATATTCATCTTGAGAAGAATGAGGTCAGACAGTAATCCATTGTGGATTATCAAGTTCCACTCAACACAGGAGTTTTTTTATGGCTGATGCAATTAAAAACGTTGACATAGACAGTACCATCTCCGCCTTGCAAAAA
This sequence comes from Nodularia sp. UHCC 0506, assembly GCF_034931045.1. NCBI lineage: Bacteria > Bacillati > Cyanobacteriota > Cyanophyceae > Nostocales > Nodulariaceae > Nodularia > Nodularia sp. UHCC 0506. The sequence continues at coordinate 143,457 of NZ_JAYGHH010000003.1, read as the reverse complement.
AACCTCACATCCATCCCTACTGACCAGGCGATGGCTATTATCAATACTTGGCAGCAACAACTCTCAGGAACTGACCTAGCCGAAGACTTGGGCGAACTCAAGGAAGCACTCCTGAATGGCGATACTGAATCTATTGCACAAATGCTTGTGGATTTGGGCGAAGACACTCAAAGTGCAGGTACTAACGCCACTGGTGATATAGCAAATAAGGTGCAGCGACTGGGAGAATTACTATGTCAAGCGGGTAATTCTTTGCAGTAATTTTTGATCTCCCCTCTCCTTAGTAACTAAGGTGTACACACAAGTGATCGAATCGCCCTCTAATCGCCAATTATGGGGGGAACAAGAATTTTCAAAGTCCCCCAAACTTGGGGGATTTAGGGGGCAAAACAGGCAGAACTTGTGTGTCCACCATAACTCCTTACTAAGAAGAGGGGCTGGGGGTGAGGTTGTATATTATTGTTAAATCAGCATTTATCTAAATTATTGCGTGTATTGGGGTGATGCCGCAGGCTAAAGGAGATAGAGAGGACTAAAGTCCTCACTACGAACCTGGAATTATTTAGTCTGTCCAACTTAACTGATAATAATGAAGTTGTTGGTTTTGGCAGAAATCTATGGAGTACGATTTTAAAACCCTGGCTGCACTTTATAAAAACGCCCTCCTCAATGACGTACTTCCATTTTGGGAACAAAACTCCCTCGATTGGCAGCATGGCGGTTATTTTACCTGTCTGAATCGAGAGGGACAGGTCTACGACACAGACAAATTTATCTGGTTGCAAAATCGCCAAATCTGGACTTTCTCTATGCTGTACAACCAGTTAGAAAAGCGGGAAACATGGTTAAAAATTGCTAAAAATGGGGCTGAATTTCTCGCCCAACATGGTAGAGATGGCGAAGGTAATTGGTATTTTGCCCTCACCCGTGAAGGTCAGCCACTGGTAGAACCTTACAATATATTTTCTGATTGTTTTGCAGCGATGGCATTTAGCCAATATGCCTTGGCTTCTGGAGAAGATTGGGCGAAGGACGTAGCAATGCAAGCTTATAATAATGTGTTGCGCCGCAAAGATAATCCTAAAGGTAAATATAATAAGACCTATCCCGGTACACGCCCGATGAAATCCTTAGCTGTACCGATGATTTTAGCTAATCTGACTCTAGAAATGGCATGGCTGCTACCTAGTGAAACCCTTGAAAATGTCCTGGCTGGTACTGTTCAAGAAGTGATGACGGATTTTCTCGACCAGGAACGGGGGCTGATGTATGAAAATTTTGCCCCTGATGGTTCCCACATTGATTGCTTTGAAGGGCGGTTAATTAATCCTGGTCATGGTATCGAAGCCATGTGGTTTATTATGGATATCGCCAACCGGAAAAATGATACTAAGACGATTAATCAAGCCGTTGATGTGGTGCTAAATATCCTTAATTTTGCTTGGGATGCTGAGTACGGCGGATTATATTACTTTATGGATGCAGACGGTCATCCTCCCCAGCAATTGGAATGGGATCAAAAATTGTGGTGGGTGCATTTAGAATCTTTAGTAGCATTAGCGATGGGCGATCGCTTGACCGGACGTGATGAGTGTGGGGAATGGTATCAAAAAATGCACGATTATACTTGGTCACACTTTGCCGATCCAGAATATGGCGAATGGTTCGGCTATCTCAATCGCCGTGGGGAAGTATTGTTAAATCTCAAAGGTGGTAAATGGAAAGGCTGTTTTCATGTACCCCGTGCATTGTATCTTTGCTGGCAGCAGTTTGAGGCGTTGGCGTTAATTTCTGTTGAAAAGCTAAAGTGAAAAAGGACGAGTGGATAAAGTGTTTGCGATGATCCAGCAAATGAGGTGATTGTGCAGTGGATAAAGTAGCAAAATATCAGGAATTTATTAAAAAACTACTAACTCGTTATGCTAGTAATGATGTCTCAGATCAAGATGTAGAAGTTCAACTCATCTTAGATACTGAGCATAACCATTACCAGTGGATGAATGTGGGTTGGCAGCAATTTAATCGTGTTTATCGATGTGTTATGCATTTTGACATTAAAGATGGCAAAATTTGGCTCCAGCAGAATTTAACTGATCAGAATCCGGCAGAGGAATTGGTTGAAATGGGAGTACCAAGAGAAGATATTATCTTGGGTTTGCAACCTCCCTTCAAACGGCAGTACACAGATTATGGTGTTGCTTAAAACTTTGTGCGATCGCGTATAATTTTATTGATTAAAAACCCTACATAATCAACTTTTTGACTTTTGATTTTTGAATTTTGACTTCCGCCTTGCGGTACTATATCCCCTATTGCCTTTGTGCAGTGTATGTGGGGAGTAGTGCAGGTCAAGAAACATGACAAATGAGATTAATTTAATTGCTATAGCCGAACAATTCACGTCTCACGGCCAGGTTACGAGCATTCAATCATTGGGAAATGGTAATATTAATGACACTTTCCTGGTAACTCTGGATTCCCCAAAGAAAAAGCATTTTGTGCTGCAACGCATCAATACGCAAGTGTTTCAGCAGCCGGCACTGGTAATGCAGAATATGCGAATTTTAACAGATCATGTTAGCCAGAACCTAAAACTTACCCCAACTAATCGACGCTGGGAGGTTCCCCGTGTGTTATTAACTCAAGATGATCAAAACCTCTGGACAGACCAGAATGAAGGCTACTGGCGGGCTTTCAGCTTCGTGGAAAATGCCCAATCATTTGATACTTTGGCAGATAGTTCACACGCCCCAGAAATTGGCTATGCCTTGGGTATGTTCCACAATCTGATTAGTAATTTACCACCAGCACAACTCGCTGATACTTTACCAGGATTCCATATTACACCATTTTATCTTCAGCAGTACGAGGATACACTGGCGAAAACTTCACCGCATTTATCACCTGAAGTTAATTATTGCTTACAATTTGTCAGCAGTAGAACTACATTTGCAGATATATTAGAAGATGCCAAAGCTACAGGCAAACTACCACTACGCCTCATACATGGCGACCCTAAAATTAATAATATCTTGTTTGATACTACCACTCACAAAGCAGTTAGCATCATCGACCTCGACACCGTAAAGCCGGGATTAGTACATTATGACATTGGCGACTGTTTGCGATCGGCTTGCAATCCGGCGGGAGAAGAAACAGAAGAGTGGGAAGAAGTTTATTTTGATACAGATTTATGTCAGGGAATTTTACAGGGTTATCTTGATGTTGCTCAAGCTTTTCTCACAGAAAATGATTATACCTATATTTACCCTGCTATTCGTCTGATTAGCTTTGAATTAGGGCTGAGATTCTTTACTGACTATCTAGTGGGAAATGTCTACTTCAAAATTAAGTATTCAGAACACAACTTAGCCAGGGCTTTGGTTCAGTTTAAGCTGACTGAGAGTATTGAATTTCAAGAAACCAAGATTCGCCAAATTATCGAAGATTTGAGATGAAAAATCAGACATTTTCTTTACAACCATTTCCTTCTCAGGAATCTTTACCTAATTTGCAAATTACAGGTAATATTGCCCGATATTCAAATCAACTTAGCCTCTGTTATCAACTGATTGGAGACTTAAACCAAGTTATTATTCCCCCGTTATCAGATACACCAACCAGAAATCATGCACTATGGGAAAATACTTGTTTTGAGTTCTTCATTGCCATCAAAGACTCCGCCCAGTATTGGGAATTTAACCTTTCCCCGGCTGGACATTGGAATGTTTATCATTTTGATAACTACCGTCAAGGAATGCAAGAGGAAACAGCCTTTAGCATCCTCCCGTTTAGTATCCAGAAGCAATTGGATAACTTAACCCTGATTTTGGATGTAGATTTGGGTAAAATTGTGGCGAGAGAACAAGAAATTGAAGTGGCAATTACTACGGTAATTCAAGACAGAAATATTAATATTACTTATTGGGCATTAACGCATCCAGGAATAAAACCTGACTTTCATCTGCGAGATAGCTTTTTAATCCGCCAAATTTAAACCTCCTTAACTCCTCCTCTCTGCGCCTCTGCGCCTCTGCGTGACACCAAATAACCTTTGCCAAGTTATTTCTTGATTACTTGTATCCTCATGCCAACGTAACAAATTAGCAGCAGGACTCGAAATAATACCTGGTAAATTAATCGCTTTTCTGGGTGCATTGGTAGCTAAGGCGATCGCATTTTCTAGATCACAAATTCCCCACTTCACCAGGTTCTGTACACCCAGCAATAAAGGTAACGTTGTCCCTGATAACGTCCCATCTGGTAATCTTGCCGTGCCATTTTTCACCTCAATCTGCCGACTGTCCCAAGGATACACCCCATCGGGTAGCCCCAGAGGTGCGAGGGCATCACTCACCAAAAATAGCCCTTGTGCGTAGTTGCTGGCGCGGAGTAAAATTTGCAGCATAGTGGGTGCAACGTGTTCACCATCGGCAATCAAACCACACATCACATCAGGATGGGTAATTGCTACACCTAAAAGTCCTGGTTCACGGTGATGTAATGGCGGCATGGCATTAAAAGCATGAGTTACCATTGTCGCCCCCTGTGTAAAAGCTGCTTGTGCTTGGGCTGCTGTTGCCTGGGAATGCCCTAAACTGACAATTATCCCCAAAGAACGCAAATATGGAATTACTTCCCCAGTAGTGTTTAATTCTGGGGCTAAAGTGATAACTTTCACAACCTGGGCATAATTGCCCAAAACTCTTTTAACCTGATCAATTGTCAGAGGTAACAAATACTCGGCGGGATGTGCGCCCCGCTTTTGGGAATTTAAAAATGGCCCTTCTAAATGTACACCCAGAATCTTTGCACCTATTTTTTGAGTGGAAATAATATCAGCAATTATGGCCAGCGATCGCTGTATATTTTCTAATGAAGTAGTTACTAAAGTGGGTAAAAATCCATCCACACCGACATCCCAGAGATATTGGGATATTTTGGGCAGAATATGAGCATTTTCAGCATTTAAATCGGGAAATGCCAACCCCAAAGCCCCATTAATTTGTAAATCGACACCACCCAAAGAAATCCAATCACCAGCCACATCTATTGCAGACTCACAGCCTGTAATTACAGTACTCATGGGCAAGATTTGCTCAATTATCCCCTCATCGTTAACAGAGATGCTTTGTAAATCTTGATAATCAGGTACTCGTGCATTGATAATATCTAAGGGCTTTTGTGTTGCTTGAGTCATCACCTTAAAAATCTAAAATCCCAAATCCCAAATCTAAAATTAATATGGCTCCTCTTATCGGTATTATCATGGGCAGCGATTCAGATTTGCCCACCATGAAAGATGCGATCGCAATTTGTCACGAATTTGGCATAGAAACTGAAGTAGCAATTGTTTCAGCCCATCGCACTCCAGAACGTATGGTACAGTACGCCCAACAAGCCCACGCAAGAGGTTTAAAGGTGATTATTGCTGGTGCAGGTGGTGCAGCCCATCTTCCTGGCATGGTAGCATCTTTAACTCCACTTCCGGTCATAGGCGTTCCCGTTGCGACTCGCAACTTACAAGGGGTTGATTCTTTATATTCGATTGTACAGATGCCTGGAGGTATTCCAGTGGCAACAGTGGCAATCGGTAATGCTAAGAATGCTGGACTGTTAGCAGTGCAAATTCTGGCTACACATCAACCCAAATTACTCGAAAAAGTCCAACAATATCGCCAAAATCTCTCGGAATCGGTAATGGCAAAGCAAGCCAAATTAGAACAACTAGGATATGAGCAATATTTGCAGCAAGAACTTTAAACGCTTGGCTAGTAACAGTTTATTTAACATTTTTATAAAATTTTAATAATCTTCTTGACTTTTTGAGCTTGAAGTCAGAGAATGCTGACACTGTAAAGGATACAGTTTCTCGCTCCGAATAGTTACAGACGGCTAAAAGAGTCCAAGAAAATAAAAAAGTATCCAAAAATACAGACTTTCAGTTCCAAGGAATAGAAAATCAATCAAAATTATGGGCGATTTTACCAAACATTGTCACATAAATTACTTAAGCGATCAAATTTTTTGGGCATTCTCAAAAGTCAAGTGCAGTAATCTTTTTCACCCTCTGGCTTAATTTTTACGCAAAAATGGGCAATTGTAGGGGTTAATTGTTCTCAAACAAGACTATTTCTAGATGCAAAATTTAAGAGAAGGAGGTTTAACATTTGCAGAAAATGCATAATATTTTTTCAATAAAAGCATCAAAAACTATTTACAAATGTACTAGTATTTGCCTAAGATTTTAGTGGGTTTGTGTGAATTTATGCTTTGCAAAATAGTGGTCTAAATGACACATATCAAAATCCATTAAGCTTGACTTCTGGCGTTTTTTTGTTGCCTAAAGTAATGTTTTTCGTACAAGGTTGGAGGCTGTAATTTAAACTCATGTACAAACAAAAATCGAAAAGAAAAAACAGGCAATTGTCTGCAAAAAACTACAGTAAAAATCCACGAATTAATTCAAAATTCCAGGAATTGATCCGAGGAATTAAGCAGCTCTCACCTAGCTGGCAAGCCTGTTTACCTTTAGCTTGTTTGATTGTTTTGGGCTGGGGTTATGTCGCAGTTGCCCAAACACCAGATGCAGGGCCAACAACAGCAGAACTGCAAGTAGCTTTAGATACTCTCTGGGTAGCAGTTGCGGCTTTTTTGGTATTCTTTATGAATGCTGGTTTCGGAATGTTAGAAACTGGCTTTTGTCGCCAGAAGAATGCTGTCAACGTTCTCTCTAAAAACTTAATTGTTTTTGCACTAGCTAGTATTGCTTTTTGGGCAATTGGCTTTGGGATTATGTTCGGTGATGGTAATAGCTTCTTGGGAACCTCTGGGTTTTTCCTCTCAGGCGCAGATAACAGTCCATTAAAAGGCGATGCTTATGAAGGTGTATTCAGTGCGCTGAGTTGGGCTGGTGTACCTTTAGCCGCCAAGTTTTTATTTCAATTAGCATTTGCCGGAACTGCGGCCACAATTGTTTCTGGTGCAGTTGCCGAACGGATTAAATTTATTGACTTCTTAATTTTCAGCATCCTACTTGTAGGTATTGCCTACCCCATCACCGGACATTGGATTTGGGGTGGTGGTTGGTTAAGTGGATTTGGATTTTGGGATTTTGCTGGTTCTACCGTCGTTCACTCCGTTGGTGGTTGGGCGGCTTTAATGGGAGCAGCATTTCTTGGTCCACGCATCGGTAAATATCAAGACGATCAAACTGTGGCTTTACCTGGTCACAATATGAGTATTGCTACCTTGGGCTGTTTAATCCTCTGGTTGGGTTGGTTTGGTTTTAACCCCGGTTCCACAATGGCGGCTGATGCTAATGCGATCGCGCACATAGCTGTTACAACTAATATGGCTGCGGCTGCGGGTGCAGTTGCCGCTAC
>NZ_JAYGHH010000003.1:132740-136047 GCF_034931045.1 Nodularia sp. UHCC 0506 | reverse complement strand
ACAGCTTGGATTTACTTAGGTAAACCAGACCTATCAATGATTATCAACGGCGTATTGGCTGGCTTGGTAGCAATTACAGCCCCTTGTGCTTACGTAGGTATTCCTGCTTCTTTACTCATCGGCTTTATTGCCGGAGTTATTGTAGTCTTCTCCGTCACACTCTTTGACAAAATTCGTATTGATGACCCAGTAGGCGCAACATCAGTTCACCTAGTTTGTGGTATCTGGGGAACTCTAGCAGTTGGACTCTGGTCTGTCGGCCCCGGTGTTTATTCCTGGTATGGTGAAGGTGCTGGACCCACTGCGGGTTTATTTGCCGGTGGTGGTTTGGGACAGTTATTTATTCAACTGGTAGGTATTCTGAGTGTCGGTGGTCTGACAGTTGTTGTTAGCAGTATCTTCTGGCTATTACTCAAGTCTACTTTAGGTATCCGAGTCTCTCGTGAAGAAGAATTAGAAGGTTTGGATATCAGCGAACACGGTATGGAAGCATACAATGGATTTGTCACAGAAACTAGTCCTGGTGGATTTCCTGAAGGATATGGTTCATCTGGAGTATCACAAGACAAATATTAATGTCATTGGTCATTAGTTTTTAAGGGTGTATACCTCGTATTAATGACTCCATTTAGCAGATTGATTGCTGATCACCCGCCCATGAGATTTTTGACATTGATCCTAGTGGCGGGTTTTTTCATGCAAAATTTTTTCTGTAAATTTTAGTAAAGACGGGATAAGTCGCGTCTCAACACTCAGCACTCAACACTCAACACTCATGACTCATGACTCAGCACTCAGCACTCAGCACTCAGCACTCATTAACTCAGCACTCAGCACTCATTACTAATGACATATTGACGTAGAGGATTTAAAATCTGAGTCAAATCATTGGTATATTTTGCTATTCGTGTCAACTTCTGCAAAAACCTTTCCTCTCTGGGGATTCTTCTTGCTAGTAACCAACAGCATACTAATGTTGGCGGTCATCTTGCTCATTTGGCAACAGCAGCGATTTAAGGCTGTTCTTGGCAATCCACTCTCCCCAAAACAAGTTCGTCCAACCCAAGTCGCTACACCAGATTTAGGCCCCCGTCATCAACTCACTTATCAGCAATGGGTAGATATTCTCAAGCAAGAAGCCAAAGTAGCCTCTGAAGAACCACCTCAACGTTTAAGCATCCTCATGGGAGATTCTCTGAGTTTGTGGTTTCCGCCTGAGTTGTTACCCGAAGACCGAAATTGGCTTAATCAGGCCATTTCAGGTGAATCCAGCGATGGACTATTAAAAAGATTAGATGTATTTGACAGCACTCAGCCAGAAGTCATTTTTGTAATGATTGGCATTAATGATTTGATTCGGGGAGTAAGTGATCGAGTCATTATAGAAAATCAACGGCAAATTATGGCTTACCTCCGTAAAACCCATCCGCAAGCACAAATTGTTGTCCAGTCGATTTTGCCTCATGGAGATGAAGAAGCAACTTGGGAGGGAAAAGATAAACTGCTGAAAATTTCTAACAGTCGGATTCGCCAATTAAATCAACAAATACAAAACATGGCTACTCAAGTCGGTGTGAAATACCTTGACTTGTATCCTTTATTTACTAACCAGCAGGGTAATCTCCGCCGTGAATTTACTACAGATGGTTTACATCTGAATTCTACAGGTTATCTAGTTTGGCGGACTGCGTTACAAATGTATAGCAATATGGAGGTAGGGAGTAGGAAGTAAGAAGTAGAGTTAATTTCTACGGAATATTTTCAGATAGCCTATAAAATCGTGTCTTAGCACGAGAAAATAAGACAATAGTGATTTAAATTGCCAATACAAACAATGGATACAAAAGCTTTTAAACGTACACTCCAACATTCAGAAAATTACAACCGGAAGGGATTTGGTCACAAAGCAGAAGTGACTACCCAGTTGCAATCTGAGTATCAAAGTAGCTTGATTCAAGAAATCCGCGATCGCAATTACATCTTGCAACGAGATGATGTCACCATCAGACTAGCCCAAGCCTTTGGTTTTTGCTGGGGTGTAGAACGCGCGATCGCAATGGCTTATGAAACCCGTCAGCATTTCCCCACAGAACGCATCTGGATTACCAACGAGATTATTCACAATCCCTCTGTCAATCAGCGAATGCAGGAAATGAATATCGGTTTTGTGCCGATGGCAGCTGGGATAAAAGATTTTTCTGTAGTGCAGACCGGTGATGTAGTCATCCTACCCGCATTTGGAGCCAGCGTTCAAGAAATGCAAATCCTCCACGATCAAGGATGCAAAATTGTGGATACCACTTGTCCTTGGGTGTCTAAAGTTTGGAATACCGTGGAAAAGCACAAAAAAGTCGCTTACACTTCCATTATTCACGGTAAATATAAGCATGAAGAAACAATTGCTACCAGTTCCTTCGCCGGTAAATATCTGATTGTGCTGAATTTAAAAGAAGCCCAATATGTTGCAGATTATATTCTTAATGGTGGCAACCGGGAAGAATTTTTGCAAAAATTTGCCAAAGCTTGTTCGGCAGGATTTGACCCTGACCAGGACTTACAAAGGGTGGGGATTGCTAACCAAACCACCATGCTCAAAGATGAAACGGAGCAAATTGGTAAGCTGTTTGAACGGACGATGATGCAAAAGTATGGAACCATTGAGTTAAATCAACATTTCCAAAGCTTTAATACCATCTGTGATGCTACTCAAGAACGGCAAGATGCTATGTTGGAATTAGTACAACAAGATTTAGACCTCATGCTAGTAATTGGGGGATTTAATTCATCAAATACGGCTCAATTACAACAAATTGCAGCTGAAAGAAAAATTCCTTCCTATCACATTGATTGTGTGGAACGGATTAAATCAGCAAATGCTATAGAACATCGTCAGTTAAATGGAGAATTAGCGATCGCGCAAAACTGGCTACCTAATGGCAAAATTATTGTAGGAGTGACTTCTGGTGCTTCCACTCCCGATAAAGTAGTAGAAGACGTGATGGAAAAGATTTTTACATTAAAAGCATTAGTACCAGTAATGAGTGCTGAGTAATGAGTGCTGAGTGCTGAGTGCTGAGTAATGAGTACTGAGTAATGAGTACTGAGTGGGTAGGGGCAGGTTTACAGATATGCTCAATTACTAATAATAATTTTAATAAACCCGCCCTTACTTGGTTTGTACTCAGCACTTTGCTATAACTACAATCTTGGTAAAATTTCCGGTATCAAATGGCCAGGAACCTGAGATAAAGCTAGATTTTGACCATGTATCCCCAACTCATCGTGAAAAGCACCAATTGTTTTGACT
>NZ_JAYGHH010000003.1:59386-132715 GCF_034931045.1 Nodularia sp. UHCC 0506 | reverse complement strand
TAAGAGAAACTTGTTTGATAAGCCTCTGATTCTTGGCTAAATCCATTTAAAGCTTGTAAATGGCTATTTAACGCCACTTCTAAATGTTGAGAAATTGTAGCTTTGTCACCATTAAAAGAATTATCTGTTACTAGCTGATAATGAGCTAATCCCAAATTATTATAAGTAGCATATAAATCAAAACTTAAAGATTTGCCATTCAGTGAATTTGCCAAAGCAATAGCTTCATCATAAGCATCAATAGACAACTGTAATAAATTTTGCCGTGACTCTTTAGGTGTTTGAGATAAGTTTGCTAAATGCCAGTATGCCGTACCCAGATTATTTTGTGTCGCAGCGCAAGCACTAGGAACATTAGCTGGAGTACGATATTTTAAAGCTTCTCGGTAAACATCAATTGCTAGTTGCAAATTTTCTGCTGGTTGTTCGTCGTATTGTGCCAGATTCCAATAGGCAGTACCAATATTATTTTGAATCATGCCATATTTCAAAGGTTCCTGTTCTGGGTTGTAGTGAACCAGTGCATTAGTATATGATGCGATCGCTTTCTCTAAATGCACCACTGGTTGATTATATTGCCCTAAATGCCAGTAAGCAGTGCCTAAATTATTTTGGCACGCCGCATACTTTAATGGTTCGATCTCGGCTGTCCGATATCGCAGTGCTTCGCTGTATGCTGATACTGCTTTTTGCCAATTTTCTAAGGGGTTAGCAAAACGAGCTAAATCACCATAAGCAGTACCTAAATTATTCTGTACTCTTGCATAGGTGTCTGATTTTTCTGGAAGAGATATCAAATGTAAAGCCAAATGATAAAATTCAATTCCCTGCTCTATATAAGCTTTTCCATCACCTGAGTTATGGGGAGCGCGGTGTAACATCCAATAGAGTGTACCCAAGTCATTTAAAATATCTGGCAGTTGTGGTGATTCCTCATCGTAGGTGGCCGCTTCCTGATAGGCGAGAATTGCCACCATCAAATTTTCTAAACTTGACTTTCCCTGTTCAATGCGTAAGCGATATAAATTTCCTAACCGATGATAAGCTGCTGCCAGTTCCTCTCCAGAAGCTTGTTGTGTATGTAGTTCTTCAATTTCTAAAAGAATTTTCTGCGCTTCTTGGTTATCCTCGTCATCCTCATCTGTCGTCCTGTTGAGCATTGGGATGATTAGTTCGGTTAACTCCTTGCTAATATGAGGCAAAGACAATTGTAATGAATTATTACCTTGACTAGATTGAGCAGTGGATTTTTGTTGCTGCTTTGCAGTCTGCAATAATTCCGAGGTTAAAGCTAAAACTTGTTGTTCTTGACTGGAATCATGGGTTGTTGATTCCTCCGGAAAGTCAAAGTCATCTCCAAATTTTAAGCCGTTAGCGGACGAGGCTTTAAGTTCTGCCTCAATAACTGATTTATCAAAAACAGATTGCTCACTATCTTCTACATCCACACTTCTAGAACGGTCAGAACGTTCTGGATAACTTTGTTTTTGTGTCGTTGGTGTGGGTTCCCCCACAAACACAAACACACCAGTACGCAAACGCCAAAATTGTGGTGCTGATTGCTGAATAGCCGATAACCAAGGACGCGATACCCACAACAGAACGCTGGATTCTAGAGACTGACTGGACTCTAAAATTGAAAAATTTTGCTCACTCAAGCGCAAATAATGTAGAAATAAACGCTGTATTGCTACTGGCTGTTTAGTTAATTGTTCCACACCGACAATCTGAAATATCGGTATTGGGAGTGGTCTGCCTGACGTATCTTTTGATGCACCAACAATTGGTGGCGGATAATTAGCCAGCCATTGATTTATCTGTTCAATGGGATTAGGATCACTTAAATTCAACCTCAATGTTACCAATCGTGGATAAGCTGGAGTGCTAGATTCCTGACCATCCACAGGTTTATATAGCACTTGCCCGACTGGATAAGCTAAAGTAGAATGCAAACGAGCAGCTACTTGATTTCGTAAGTGTAAATTATCACTAACTGCCAAGAAAAATTGTCGTCTTAAACCAAGACTTAGGGCAAGTTTTAGACGATGATATACTTGTCGATTCCAAGTAAAATTACTGGGGTGTTTAGTATCATTCACGCTCATGGCGGCTAAGAAGCCCAAACATGGTATGTATAAATTTTACAGAGTACATGACAGCAAACAGAAGAAAATCAAATTATGACCGTTAATCTGCTCAGGATGCTGAGACTTTTTCAGACTTGGTAAAATATAAAGTATTGATTTATACTTTCCTTCTATATATAATTCTAACAAAAAATTGACCCTCCCCGTCTTATAGAAAGACGGGGATTTTTTTAGACTTGTTGCTAAATCTGGATAAAGGGTTATTTCTCTACCAGCGATAAAAAACAAAGCTCTTGAAAACGTAGAACCTGGAGAACCAAGATTGAGATTTTTTAAAATTTATTAAAAAATTGGCTACTCAACCGACATGAGAAACAGAGAAGGCAACAACAATTAAACCAACTACCAAAGCTGTACCAGCGAGTCCTAAGAAAATATAGGTACGTTTTTGCTCGTTTGTTGGAGGTTCTGCTTGATAAACCTTTGGTTCGCGGGCAAAATTGTTCAGACGACCGCCTTCTTCGTTTGTATAGGGCATGAATAAATTCCTGATTATTTACTTTTATTCGTTTTATGTTACATAAACGCTATATTCTGCTTTCGTACTTAGAGATAAATCTTTACGTTAACAAGTAGGCAAAGTGCTGAGTGGGGAAAGTGCTGAGTGCTGAGTGGGGAAAGTTTTGAGTAAGTTTCTTCTCCCCTGCTCCCTGCTCCCTGCTCCCTGCTCTCCTGCTAATTAATTGTGCCTGTGAGTGGTGAACTGGCACTAGCGTAGGTTTTCAGAGGCATTCTGCCAGCTAGATATGCTAAACGACCGGCTATTGTTGCTAAATTCATGGCTTGAGCCATTGCTGGGGGGTTTTGGGAAAGTGCGATCGCACTATTAATTAACAAGGCATCTGCACCTAATTCCATCGCCTGAGCCGCTTCTGAGGGTGAACCAATGCCGGCATCTACCACTACTGGGATATTGGCATTTTCAATGATAATTTGAATATTAGCGGTTGTTTTCAGCCCTTGTCCTGAACCAATGGGCGACGCTAAAGGCATGACTGTAGCACAGCCCACATCTTCTAGACGCTTGGCTAACATCGGATCGGCATTAATGTAAGGCAGGACAGCAAAACCTTCTTTAACTAGTTGTTCAGCCGCTTGTAGTGTCCCAATCGGATCAGGAAGTAAATATTTCGGATCAGGTATTACTTCTAATTTCACAAAATTATTATCTTCCTGTCCCAAAAGTTTCGCCATTTCTCGCCCCAAACGCGCCACCCGAATGGCATCTTCTGCGGTTTCACAGCCGGCGGTATTGGGCAACATCCAGATTTTTGTCCAATCTAAAGCTTCGGCTAAACCCTCATGTCCTGCGGCTTTAGTTTGTACCCTTCTCACTGCCACAGTCACAATCTGGCAACCACTAGCAACAACACTTTGCTGCATTTCTTCAATGCTGCGATATTTGCCGGTTCCTGTCATTAAACGAGATTCAAAGGTTTTACCAGCTATAGTCAGTGTTGTTAGCGGTAACGGGGCGTTTAGCCCGTGCTGAGTGCTGTTAGCGGGGCGTTTAGCCGGTGCTGAGTGGGGAGTTTGGGGAGTAGGGAAGTGGGTGAACATAGAATTGGGGGTAGATGACTGGCTATGAAAGCGGGAATAGTGGAAGTTAGATAATATGGGGTCAGATTTTTGTTCCCAAATCAAATCGGCAATTAAGGCTGCGGTGATCGGCGCAAGTAATATACCATTACGATAATGACCTGTGGCCAAAGTTAAATTTTTGCAGTGACTAGTGCCGAAAATCGGTAACTCATCGGGTGTGGCTGGACGAAATCCCCACCAAAATTCCTGAATGGGATAATCCTGTAATTGGGGATATAGACTAATGGCTTGTTGGAGTAAAGTTTGAATACCTGCGGGGGTGTTATGGGGTGTGAAGCCCACATTTTCACTAGTCGCCCCAATAATGATCGAACGGTTTCGCCTCGGTACGATGTAAATATTATCTCCAAATAAAACTCGTGTTAGGGGTAATTCTGGGATAAAATCAGGGACTCGCACCCTGAGCATTTGTCCCTTGCGAGGACTCACAGGTAATGGTAATAATTCAGATGACCAAGCACCGGTGGCTAAAACATAATGGTCAGCACGACTTACTCCTGTGTTGGTTTGTACGCCAAGTACTTCTCCCGACTGCTGTAAAAATGCTTCTACTTTAATACCATTTTTGAGTTCAACACCAAGAGACTCAGCAGCTGTCCTGAGTACATTTATTAAAGCCCGATTATCAACTTGTCCATCTTCTGGATACCACCAGCCACCAACGATATTTGAACCCAATCCTGGCTGATATTGATGAATTGCCGTTTGATTTAGCCAGTAGGGGAATTGGGCAGGGGCAGTAGAATTTAATTTATCTTTTTGTCCTTGATCAACTGGTGCGAGGATTCCACAAGGCCAGTAACCAGTATTTAAACTAGTTAAATCTTCGAGTTTGTGCGTCCAGTCTGGATATAAGGCACGCGATCGCCTACACAAAGAAAGCATTGCACCATTGGGGATATTTTCCGCATCTGGTGCTAACATCCCGGCGGCGGCGTGGGTAGCAGCAACCTGAAAATCATGGCAAAGCACGGTGACAGTTGCCCCGCGCAATTTTAACTCAACAGCGATCGCCAAGCCAATCACACCGCCACCAATAATTAAAACGTCACTAGTCATTAGTCATTAGTCATTGATTATTAGCTATTTACCATTACTACATAAACTAATAAACCATAACTAATAACTCGTCACGACTATCCAGGTTTACCACAAAGCCCGAATTGGACTTCTACCCTGATTGTTGGTGCTAGTTGAGGTTGTTGTACCTGAAGCAAAGCCTGTACTTCTAGTTTCTGATGTTGTAGTAGTATCTGATCTTGAGAAAGAATCATTACTCTGAGCTACACTACCTCTATTATTTTCAGAAGTAGAAAAGCTCTCCTGAGCTACACTACCTCTATTATTTTCAGAAGTAGAAAAACTATCCTGAGCTACGCTACCGCTACTTTCGGGAGCTGTTTCATTATTTGCATTCCGGCTCGGAGCAGAGCTATTAACATTAATATTAGCTGGGAGTACCTTTGAGGTTTTACCGTCAGGAGCATCATTACTGGCGGTTTGCTGTCCACCCATCGGAAAATTTATCCCTAATAATGTACCCAGTAAAATTGCCAAGCCTCCGGCCATGAGAATTAGTGGAGTCCATCTACCCATCTTAATATTTTCTCCTTTTTTAACCTAACCTTCTGGTGTCCATACTATTTGGGAACCTTATCCCCAAAAACTATCAAATTTTGTGACTTTTACATCCCCTAGCACGTGAGTTTGACAAGCTAAACGGAGTTCTGTTGTAGGAGAATGGGGAGGAAGCGAACGTCTCGCTTTGTCTCGCCAATTTGCAGCAGATACCGCACCTTCTACTTTGACTGCACAGGTTCCACAACTGCCAATGCCTCGACAGTTGATTAACTCAGCGCCGCCATTATGGAGGTCAACACCATTTTGCCGCAAAATTCGCCGTAAATTAGCTCCTGTGTAGCACTCAATTGTCTTACCTTGAGCTAGTACCTTGGGCATATCTCAATTACCAAATTGGCTTTTTGTTGTATATTGGCACATCGCCTTACTAGTTGTCTCGCAAGTCTCAGTTTTATGACCACGAACCCCTCACCTCAACTTTGGCTTTATGACACCACACTCCGGGATGGCACTCAGCGCGAGATGCTTTCAGTTTCTATAGAAGATAAGTTACGCATTGCCCGCAGACTCGACCAATTAGGAGTTCCATTCATCGAAGGTGGTTGGCCTGGTGCCAATCCCAAGGATGTTCAGTTCTTCTGGCAATTGCAAGAGTATCCGCTAAAACAAGCAGAAATTGTGGCTTTTTGTTCTACACGCCGCCCTCATACCACTGCTGAAACAGAGCCAATGCTGCAAGCAATTTTGACTGCGGGTACTCGTTGGGTGACAGTTTTTGGCAAATCTTGGGATTTACACGTTACAGCTGGACTCAAGACGACTTTAACAGAAAATCTCGCTATGATTCGAGATACTATCGAGTATCTTTGTTCCCAAGGGCGACGGGTGATTTATGATGCTGAACACTGGTTTGATGGCTACAAGCACAATCAAGATTATGCTTTACAAACATTAGAAGTGGCGATCGCAGCAGGTGCGGAATGGCTAGTCCTCTGTGATACTAATGGTGGTACTCTACCCCACGAAGTTGGTCAAGTCGTGGCATCAGTGATTAATTATGTATCCTTAACCAATAGCCAAAAACCAATTCCCCAAATCGGTATCCACACTCATAACGATTCAGATACAGCCGTGGCAAATGCCTTAGCTGCTGTCATGGCAGGGGCAAAGATGGTACAAGGTACAATTAATGGCTACGGTGAACGATGCGGTAATGCTAACCTCTGTTCATTAATTCCCAATCTACAACTTAAGCTCGGTTATAGCTGTATCGCAGAACACCAGCTAAATCAACTTACAGAAGCTAGTCGCTTTGTGAGCGAAGTGGTAAACCTCGCCCCCGACGAACACGCGCCCTTTGTGGGACGTTCCGCTTTTGCTCATAAAGGTGGTATCCATGTCTCAGCAGTCGAAAGAAATCCCCTGACTTACGAACACATTCAACCAGAACAAGTCGGTAATCTTCGCCGCATAGTAATTTCCGAACAATCTGGACTCAGTAATGTTTTAGCCAAAGCCCGGAGTTTTGGCATTGAACTAGATAAAGACAAACCAGCCGCCCGACAAATTCTACAACGCCTCAAAGAATTAGAAAGTGAAGGATATCAATTTGAAGCAGCAGAAGCGAGTTTTGCCCTCTTAATGTACGAAGCTTTAGGTGGTCGTCAGGAGTTCTTTCAAGTCAAAGGTTTCCAAGTACATTGTGATTTAGTTGAAGGTAAAGAAACTAACAATGCCCTAGCCACAGTAAAATTAGGAGTCAATGGGAAAAATATTCTAGAAGCAGCCGAAGGAAATGGGCCTGTTGCCGCTTTAGATGCCGCCTTACGTAAAGCTTTAGTGAATTTTTATCCCCAAATTGCCACCTTTGAATTGACAGATTACAAAGTGCGAATTCTCGACGGACATACAGGTACAGCAGCTAAAACTCGTGTATTAGTAGAATCAGGTACTGGTTCGCAACGCTGGACGACAGTGGGAGTTTCCCCCAACATTTTGACAGCTTCCTATCAAGCAGTTGTAGAGGGATTGGAATATGGTTTGTTGTTACATTCCCAAGCCAGGGGGGAAGAGGCAGGGGGGCAGGGTGCAGGGCGCAGGGGGGAGCAGACAAGACGGTAATTTCCCAATGACCCATGACTAATGACCATTAAGAAAATTGTTCCCAGGATTGTGTAACCAATTGACTCAGCCAACGTCGTTGCTGCTGATTTAACATGGGATCATCGGCTAGTAGTTGAGCGGTTAATTCTTCTAAGGATTGTCCCTGAGAACGCACAAGTTTGATCACACCGGCGATGGCTGAGGCTACTAATTCTGCGTCAATTGGCTGTTGTCTTAGGGCAAAAATTTCCTGGGGACTGTCTGGGATGGGATAATTCATGGCGTAGGGTTAAAAAAATACAAAATGAACAATAAACTTTGACAAACTATTAAAAATTCTTTACTCAATCTTTATTGAACCAATAGGGCGGAGTCTAGCGTAGTTTCTACCTTTATAAAATCTGTCTGAGTGAATAGATTCATCGGAGATGTCAGCAAAAAATGATGAAAGAAATACTTTATTTGGAAGTTCCCACACCGGACACTGTAACTGTACTTACTTGGCTGCAAAAAAATTTTGAACCAGGAATCTGGGAAAAATTACTGACTCCAGATGGTTTCCGCCTGAAAGTATCAACAGAAACTAGAAATGCTGATTCGGCAATTGATGGAAAATTACCGCCCGAACTTTCTGTATTCGTCTGGTCAGTGCAGCGAACTACTTATCTAAAAGCCTTTCGTTGGGGAGATCAACCCATTTTTGGAGAAGGAGAAATTCTGCAACGTCTGAGTCAGGAAATCAGAAAACAATTTCCCCATCAATACCCAGAACCTCCAGCTATTAATTCCCAAAAATCAATTTTTGAGGAACTAGCACCTGTTTACCCCCTGACAGTTAAATACTTTCAGCAAATGCCCAATGGGGAATATGATCTCAATCGTGCCTACTGGTGGGAGCAAAGATGGCGCGAAGGAGTACGGAATCCTCGGCAGCCCCGTCAAGTAGTTTTTTCCCAAAATGGAGCATTTGGGGGAGGTCAGAGACAAAGTAGTATAACATCTTCTTCGCCTACTTACGATCTGATCTACATCGGCGGCGCTTTAGGGGTAATTCATGCAGCTGTCATGGCTAGGTTGGGATATAAAGTGCTGCTAGTGGAACGTTTGCCTTTTGGACGGATGAATCGAGAATGGAATATTTCTCGTGATGAGCTGCAAAGTTTAATTAATTTGGGTTTGGTGACAGCCACCGAGTTAGAAACTGTGATTGTTCGGGAATACAAGGATGGATTTAATAAATTTTTTGATGGGAATAATCCGGTTAAATTGCGATCGCCTATCCTACACACACCCACGGTCTTAAATATCGCCTTAGACTCGGAGAAATGGCTGCGGATGTGCGGTGAAAAACTCCGAGATGCTGGTGGTGATATCTGGGATGAAACAGAGTTCATCCGTGCCGATATTGAAAAATCACAAGTTACGATTACAGTCAAGCATTTACCCAGTCAAAATGAGCAACGCGTCAGTGGGCGACTATTAATTGATGCAATGGGAACAGCTTCTCCTGTGGCTTGGCAATTAAATGGTGGTCGTGCTTTTGACAGTGTATGCCCAACTGTGGGAGCAGTGATTGAGGGCGGATTTGAACCAGGGGTTTGGGATTCCCAGTATGGAGATGTGCTTTACAGTCACGGCGATATTTCTAGGGGAAGGCAGTTGATTTGGGAGTTATTCCCCGGATTTGGTGAAGAACTAACAATTTATTTATTTCATTACCACGAAGTCAATGGGTCAAATCCCGGTTCTTTGCTGGAAATGTATGAGGACTTTTTCTCGATTTTGCCGGAGTATCGACGCTGTGATTTAGATAAATTGGTGTGGAAAAAGCCGACATTTGGCTATATACCAGGACATTTTAGTGTCGGAAGTAGCGATCGCACCATTGCCTTTGATCGTTTAATTGCCATTGGTGATGCTGCATCCCTCCAGTCTCCCCTGGTGTTCACAGGCTTTGGTTCTCTAGTTCGCAACTTAGACCGTTTAACAACACTGTTAGATACAGCCCTCAAGCATGACTTGCTCAGTTTCCGCCATTTAAATAGGATTCGGGCTTACCAAAGCAACGTTTCTGTAACTTGGCTATTTTCTAAAGGCATGATGGTTCCCACTGGGAAGTTTTTACCCCCCCAAAGAATTAACTCCATGCTGAATACCTTCTTTGGGTTATTAGCAGATGAACCACCAGAGGTAGCAGATAATTTCATCAAAGATCGGTGTGATTGGTTAACGTTTAACCGCCTAGCACTGAAAGCAGCTCGCAAAAATCCAGCCCTGCTGTTATGGATTTGGCAACTAGCTGGATTTAGGGATTTAGTACGGTGGGTGGGTAATTATTTCAGTTTCGGTCTTGATTCCCTAGTCAGTGTTTTACTCAGAGGATGGTTCCCCCCCTTGTTAATGCGGAGTCAATCTTGGTTAGAACCCCGCTATCCGGCACTGTGGTTGCGGTTATTAGTGATTAATTATGCGATTGGTGCTGGTAAAGTCCAAACTCCAAATCATTCAGCCCCAGTCAATCCAGATGCTATCATTCCCAAATCAGAGGCGAAAATCTTGAATTAGTTGCGGTATTCGCCCAAATTTGGACAAATTGTAAAAATCGTAGTGGCGTGACACAGCTAATTTTGTGCTTAAGCATAAATATTGTGGGGTAAGCTCTCTAGCCCTCCCAGAACAAGCATCTTGCCTGTTGCACAAGAAAAACATAATGCACTATTTTAGTTTTGCCACGCCAGTCGGCTAGTACCGCTACGCGGAAGTCAAAAGTCAAAAGTCAAAAGTCAAAAAGCTCATCAAACAGGCTTTTCAAGGATTTTAAATGGTTGCTTTATTTACGCCGTGCTGTACTAGGTTAGCCACACCTGAATCTACCATTAGGAAAGTGCTGAGTTTTGAATAATGCAAAATCATTGATTATTATACTCATTACTTATGCGAAAATTTGGTAATTCCACTGATGACAAAGATTTGCGCCCTTTAGGTGGACGCTGAGGATAAACCACTGGTGAGGGTGATTGACGATCATGGGCGTATTCCTCAAAATCATCTGCAACGAAATCAGCCTGATGCAATTGTGAGTTTTTTAACCAATAATTTTCCAACGCTTCACTAGATGATTTATCTATAGTCGTCTCGCTCAAAGGCACAGTGAAAGACTCTAGTGAATTATTTACAGATGAAGAGGGAGAATCTTCCTGTTTTGCCGATTCTTCAAATTGCTGATCATCGTCCCTGGTTTTCTGCCAAGTTTCCCAAGTTGGTGCTTCCGTTTGATTGCTGTCTTCATGATTTTCCGCCGGAGGTGACGACGTAGGTGCAGATGCAGGTTCAGCCGTAAAAAACATTTGAATCAGACTATCCAATTGAGTATCTAGCTTCGATGATCCCAGTGATGAAATAGTTTCTGATGTAGTTGGAGAATCGTTAATTTCTGAAGTCACTGGTTCTGAAACAATTGGTGTTTCTTCCTTGTTCGGCAAGTTGTCCGGCGATAATGGCATTGGCTGAGAATCATGACTGCATGGAGGTGGAGCCATACATTGATTCCCCGGAGAATCGAATTGCTCGCCATAAGATTCTGATTCTGCTGACCAAGGTCTAATGGGTTGCACATTAGGAAATAAAGACCGAGCCTTGCGCGAAAATCTTGTTTGTTGGTTGGCTGTTTCGTCACTAGAATCATTTACGCCAGGTGACTCCAGACATTTTTCCAGAGCTGCTTTGAATTGTAGAGTCTGGCGTTGCTGACGCATGAGCCTACTACGTAGTTCTCGACAAGTATTTTCTGATTGTGATGCCTGTTGAGACTGTTCGTTATAGTTAGTTTGTAGGAGCGCACATTCTCGCTCTAACTGAGCTAATCGCTGTTGGCTAATTTGTAGTTGTGCTTTATAAGTTTCAATAAGGTTTTCTTGGCGCTGAACAGTTTGTACGGCTGTTTCTAACTCTTGGAATAGAGATTTAATTTGTGCTTGGGCTGCGGCCAGTTCTTTGGTTTGTTGATTAAGCATAGTCTCGGCGACACTGGAACGCCTTTTTTGCCACTGCAAAGCTTTTTCTGATTCAGCGAAGTCATCTTTAAGATGTTCTACTTCCTGATACAAGTGATTATTTGCCGAGCGCAATTCTTCATTCAATGCCAGTAGCTTTTGAAATTCAGTATCAACAAGTATTTGTTGTTCGCTATTAGGCTCCACAACCCAGTCAGGCTGAGTTGTATCCTGCTGGGAGTCAGGAGTTTTTTCCTCTGGCTGTGGTTCTACCGCAGGTTTGAGCAGCGGCAATTGTTTATTTGCCATATTGTCAAAAGGCACAATTGAGTAAAATGGACAGCTAGGCTGCTCAGGGTGTAGCGAGTTATCAGAATTTAGGGATTCCATTCCAGCCCTGTTATTTGAGGTGTCAGGTTTATTTATGACTCTTGACCCACTCACTTAAAAAATGTTCAGTATTGCTGGTCAATTAAGTCAAATCAAAGAAGAGGAAAAGGGGCAGGGGAGAAACCCATAAATAAATTTAGGGGCTTGAAATAAGGACAAATTATTTCTAGATGCAAAGCAAGAGAAATAATTTTTTTTCTAATGTTCATAAATAAATTTAGTGGCTTGTATCCCTGTTGGTAGAGAAAATCCTGAATCCTTCCCCCTTACCCCCTGCTCCCCTGACTCTTTTGGTCAGGGTTGACTTCAGAAGCTTAAGTTAGACTTTTACCAACTGTGAGTGATTAGTTATGACTCAATGCTCCTGTTTTGGCATTCCCTAACCTCAAGGTAAGAAAATTTTTAACTAGCCTTCTTTATAACATTAAGAGCTTATCTTCCGTCAACCTTCACCAATTAAGGAGAATTATGTAAATGCTACTACTATACAGGCTGGCTGACAGATGCAGAAACAGGGTTTGAACCTACTTGACTTTTATGAACATTTATGCTGCATATTTCCTAAATCAGCACTCAGCACTCCCCACTCAGCACTCAGCACTCTCCACTCAGCACTCCCCACTCAGCACTCCTTAAGGCAACCAACGGGGATGAAATCCCACTAAAGGTAGTTTTTCCGGTTTAATTGTGCTGTTGGTAGCATCACCAATGGGTAACAAAGGCATTAACCACAGGCTACTAGAGGCGATCGCTTCGCCATCTTCGGTCTTGAGTGCGTTTGCAGTTAAGGGTATGGGATCTATTTGTGGCATCACTTGATCAAAAAGCAACCCCAAACCATCTGGTGCTAAACTCATTTGCACATTCCTCTGTTCGACTGGCAGTAACAACAATGGTTTTTGTTCTCCAGTGTTCAGGTCAATTGCCACTAAATAAGGCTGTTCTATATATTCTTCGGCAGATACTAGCTGTGTTAGCAAACAGTAGAGGGTGGGTGAAGCCGGGTCAAATTGGCAATTGATGATAGAACCTGTAGTTTTTAACAAAGGTTTCTGAATGCCTTGGTTGGTGACTAAAAACAAATCTCTTGTATAATCTGTATTAAATTTGACCATTGCTGCTTGGGAACCGTCTTTGGAAAAAGACTGCACTAAGCCAAATTGGGGGAGAAAATCAAGAGGTTTGCTGGCATCAGTTTGTAGAGGTAGAATGGCTGCTCCTTGGCCTTGGGCAACTGCTACGGCTTTACTATCGGGTGTAATCATAAAGTCTCCCCCTGGCTGACTTTTAAGCTGTCGAGGGGTAGGTTTTTCTCTGGTATCGCTGGTGGTGGGCATAAACCATAGGCCAAAATCGCTGGGATTGTTTCTGTTCCCGCGCTGCACAACAATTGTTTTGCCGTCTGGCGATAAATCAAATTTGAGGTTTTGATATTGTTTATTGTCTAAAACTAGGTCAACTTTACCTGCGGCTTCTGCTGGTATTTGAGGCTGTGCAGAAATGCCTGTTGTGACTGTATATAACTGAGCTGATAATAGGTCTTGGTTATTGGAGGTCCGAGCCGAAAATAAAATCTTTTCCCCATCTGGAAATGGCTGAAAGTCCATAACAATCAGGTCTTTAGGGGTAACTATATTTTTCTTCTCTTCGGTTAAGTTGTAAAGAACTAACTGACCTTGATTTTCTGGTTCAGCTCCTATGTATATAATGACGCGATCGCGGGATCTAAAGTTACCTGTAAAGGGCTGTATGACTCGATTTTTTCCTTCTTTTTCCGCAAACCGATCTCTTGCGTTTTGCAACCGCACTTCGTAATTTGTACCGTATGGTGCTGGTGTCAGCAGTGTATAAACCATCCGCCGTCCTGCCCAACTGAATTTACCTGCTAGGGGCGGCTCAATTCTCAAGTTTTCCTCTACGCTTTTGATATCCATTGGGCGACTAAAGTTGAGGGTGAAGGAAACGTCGTCAGCTCCAATTTGTTGATTTTGCCAAGTAAATTCTCGGACACGAACTGCCACCACATCACCTTTGAGTATCATGAATCCAATCAGCAAACTCAGTAGCAGCATCAGTGCGATCGCCACGCGATCTAGTGGTTGGATAAATGTCTTGGATGTAGCCATCTTTCAATTATTCGGTAATTAGTTGTTAATAACTATAAGGATTTCGGGGTTGGGGAATTTCTTTGATGGAGGTAGCCGCAATAGTCAAGTTGCGTTTACCTGCTAAAGTTTCTGTGATCATTTTTCCTTCTACTTCCAGCCAAGTGTCAGGAGAATAGCGTTTTTGGTTTTCTGGTAGTTTGACTGGCAATCCGACAGGATAAGCATCTGCGGCACAACAAGTCAGCACAAATCGGGCTAAGAAAATATACTCTTCTCCTATGTCTGGGGGATGAATCACAAATCCCTGAACTTTGGCATCTTGACCTGTATATGAGTCTGGTTCTGGGTAAACGTTAATTGTCCGCGCCCAATCCACCAGTGAGCGATCTTCTGGGCGAATAGAAGGACGGAAAGATTGAGGTTGGACGCGTCCGGAGGATAGTAAATCAGATACACCCAGCTGCATGGCTGTGTCACTGGCAAAAACGCGGGGTGTAATCATTAAACCCAAAATCGCAACAGTTAATAACAAAGCACTACCCCAGCCAGGGGGAAACAGATTAATATGCTGAAGATTAGATGATGTATTCACCCGGCGACGTTGCTGCCAAATCTCTCGCATCTTTAACAAACCAATTATTACCAAACATATACCACATCCAACAACTAACCCAAAAAAGTTGGGGTGAATCAACAAGTACAATTTGCCTGATAACCAGTATTGCAGCATTAAAATGCCCCAACTTGTCACTGCTAAAGCATCAATCCACGGGAATAAAATATTTTGCAGAGGAATTTTGGTTTTTCTAGCCATTGGTCAAAAAAGAGGAAAGGGGGGAGGGGGAAAGAATGTAGCAGTTATCAGTCACAAGAAATATTTGAGTTGAAGAATCCCGCTAGTTTGGTGTTGACTGAATAAATTGAAAACTAAATAACTAAATTCCCGTAAAGGCTGATTGCGGGTCGAAATTCCTTAGCATCTGCCTTAATTACTGATAACTGTTCACTGACTTAAAGCACATACAAGTTTAGAAACAGTGTGAACAAAAAAGTCAATTGTGCAGCTAAGGCAAATAAGTAAAATATAGTTTTGGGATTAAAAACAGTTAACATCAATCCAATACTTTTGATGTCAACCATAGGGCCAAATACTAAAAATGCTAACAAGGAACCACTACTAAAAGCTGAGGCAAATGACAGGGCAAAAAATGAATCTACCGTGGAACACACTGATACAACTGTGGCTAATATCAGCATGACGACAATGGAAGTAATGTGTCCTGCACCTAAACTGAGAATTAAGTCACGGGGAGCAAATACTTGCACAGAAGCGGCGATCGCACTACCTAAAACCATTACACCGCCCAATTCTCGCAATTCTTGGACGACATTATCCAAAACGAGGCGTAGTTTATCCGCAACAGATTTACTGGAACTAGTGGTTGGGGTGGTCGCCTGGATTAAATTAGGATCTAAGCGCTGAGTCAGTCCTGGTTTTCCGCCTAAAATATAAGTCCCCGATTTCAAGACGCTGGGTACTTTTGTCTCTGGTGGTGCTGCGTAACCTCTCCCACGACGTTTATTTTCTGGTTGGGTTGGTGGGTTGAATTTCAGGTAACGAGCGATCGCTGGTTGGACAAGAGGAGTTACATCTTTCTGAAAACTGAACACAATCCCAATAATTACGGCTATTAAGAGCGAAAATATCACTCGCAAAACTACTATTTCTGGCTGGTCTCGAAAGGCTAACCAAGTTGCCCAAATTACAATGGGGTTAATCGTTGGTGCTGCCAGCAAAAAACCAATGGCTACAGGTGTGGGTACTCCCTGCATCAGTAATCGCCGTGCTACGGGAACATTACCGCACTCACACACCGGGAACATAAAGCCAATGAGACTGCCTGCTAAAGCACCTAATACCGGATTTCTGGGCATTCTAGCTACTAATTTTCGTTCATCGATAAAAATCAGTAGCACACTGGAGAATAAAACCCCAAACAGCAAAAACGGCATCGCCTCGACTAGCAAACTCAGAAATATAGTGAAACCATTGTTCAGTTGATTCATGGGTGTCGCAGTCAAAAGCGGTTGAAAGTTTTTAGGTTATGTTTAGCTATTCTATCGGAATGGGGATCAAAAACATCTATGGGTAACTCAAGTTGATTTGAACAGGAAGTTAGTGTTCTGTTTCTAGTTACGCTTCAGGGATGAGTAATGCTAGCGAGTTGTAGATAGTTTTGTTTAATTGTGTGCATTTACTGATGCTGACTGATTTGAAGATAGTCCCATTTCCGAAATTGTTCCAAGTTTGGGAAATAAACATCTAGCTGCGTGACTTTTAACTATGTAATAGTTATACTTGCTGTAAACTAGTGCTTCATGATGTGATCTTCCATAAAATTTCATAAAGTGTTCACAGTGTTTAAACATTCGGGGATCGCTATTGATTGCTAAATTTTGTAATTTTGGCGATTTATGACAAAATCCAATATAAGCAATAGTTGATTCTTTACTATAAAAATCTCAAAACTGCAACACTAATATCTAAATAAATGGGTAAATAACAAAGAGTATTTTTACTTAACTCTCTGACATAAATTCTGATACACCGTCACTTTTTACATAAGATTCTCTCATTTTTTGAGGTGAAAGAAGAGGTAAAGAAGCAGGGGGAGTTGGAAATTACTTTGCACTCCCCGCAGATGAGTGGCATTTTTTCTTATTTCTTCTTCCATGTCCTCTTCAGTCAGGGAATTATTCACAATCCATTGATGTATATATGCAACGGCTCTCGAATGTGTAAATTCTGTTAAGATTCATCCAAAGCCATTATTCTCAACGCTGATTCTTTTTTTCACTATCTCTCAATTGACCAGAGATTAGAAGAACTAAAAATATTTGCTGATTACCAGCTAAATTTTATACATATATATTTTAGAGTGACCAGTGCCACAAGAATTTAATTCCTTCATCTCATCGCTAATTTTATCTCCTGGTAGCGATCGCGACCTCAGTTTAGAGTCAGTCATAGAGGAACTGCCAATATACAATTTTCAGGTAGAAATGAGTTGTAGTGGCGCTGAAGTTGCTCATTTTTTAGAAAAATCCCCCCTGCTACCAGGAGCAATCTTGTTAGAACAGGGCGAATTTATGGGGATGATTTCACGGCGACGACTGCTAGAATTTCTGATTCGTCCTCATGGACAAGAGTTATTTGCTCAGGAAACATTAGGTGTCCTTTATAGTTACACACGCACAACTATTTTGCTGTTACCGGGGACAACACCAATTTTAACAGCCCTAAAACACACACTTAGGCGATCGCCTGAACTTTTAGCAGAACCAATCGTAGTACAAACAGCAGCTAATACCTACAAATTATTAGATATACATGACCTCAACATCGCCGCTTGGCAAATTCAGGGAATAGAAACTCAGATGCGCTACGAACGCAACCAAGCCCAAATGATTCAAAATGACAAAATGGCACGTTTAGGACGTTTGGTAGATGGAGTAGCACACGAAATACTCGACCCTGTTGGTTTCATCTGGGGTAATTTAACTTACGTTTTTAACTACAGTCAAGATTTACTTAAACTCATAGCCGAATATGACAAAGAATTGCCTCAAAACTCTCAAAAAATTAACAATCTTAAAGAAGAAATTGAATTAGATTTTCTAGAAAAAGATTTATTAAAAGTTCTGACGAGCATTCGCACCGGGGCAGAAAGATTAAAAAAACTGGTTACAGGGTTACAAAATTTTTGTTATCTAGATGAAGTTCATCCCAAACCAGTAGATTTACACGCCTGTATAGATGGGATTATTCTGCTAATTAAAAGCCGATTAAAAGGAGAAATAGTCATAATAAAAAATTACGGCAAACTGCCACCAATATCTTGTTTTGTCGGGCAATTAAACCAAGTATTAATGAATATTATTACCCAATCCGTAGATGCTTTACTGAATGAATCTGTGCGGCAAAAGTTGAATCACAAACCTGAAAATCATTTTACTAAACCATGCATTGAAATTACGACAGAAGTCATTTCTCTAGCAGATAACGAAGGAGATAACGCAGATTCTCGCTGGATCTCAGTCTGTATTGCTGATAATGGGCCGGGAATGTCTCAAGAAACCCAACAGCAAATTAGGGAATCTTTTTCTTTAGAAAATTGGGCTGATCAAGAAACTAGTTTAGGAATGAGTTATCGAATTATCGTAGGTAGACATGGTGGTAAATTAAATTTACATTCCCAACTGGGTATAGGAACTGAATTTAAAATATTATTACCTTTAATATAGCGGTTTTCAGTTGAATGAAATACAACAGGGAGCATCCAGTTTTGGCAAATAGATTTTTTTAGATAATCCATATAGTGGGTTATCTGTTTTTTTCTAAGTGGATGCACCCTGATAGATTAATACTCAACCATGATGAAGGTAGACAGATTCAACTATATTGAAATTTTTAGTTGTACCTACAAACACAAAATAACTCAGGTTTTAAAATAGCTCTAAATTCACTAATTTACAGTTTTTATTGGGATTGGGATATGGTTTGCAGCAATTTTTCACCCTTTTGGTGAATATTCCGCGCATGGTCAGTCCAGGAACCTTGTCCCCAGTAACGGAAACAGCTAGTTTGCAGCAACAGGTTATGTAAAAGCAGATTACGGTATGCCGATGAGTTAGTGGCCAATATATTATCAACTTTTTGATGAAATAAACTGCTGAATTCATACATAGGAGAAATCACATTTTCATATCCTTTTATCCAACTAATATGATTTGTCCATGAAGCTCCATCTAGATGAAAGTTAGGGTCAATTTGCTTTAATTCTTGAATAGCAGTTTCTACAGTTTCAGTTTGACAATTTTCAGATGAAATTCTCTGCCAAATTTGATGTTGTCCTATCGGCTGACAGGTGGGATAGTCTTCGGGTTGACAACCGGCGGCTGTGATTAATTCTAAATATTCAGTACCACACACGCCAACAACACCGGATTTACCTCCCCCATGATTAACCATATCACCCCAAGCTTGTTTGAAAGCACTGGGAAATTCATTCATCATCACCCCACCATTTTCACCATCTCCAATTTGACTCACAATGGGTGGAATTAAGACATTTCCTACTTGTTGTTTATCTAAAGTTTTAGCTTCATAGTAAGGCTGCATCTGAGCGACTAATTTAGTATCTGAACCTTGAGTTTTAATTAAGGCTGTAATACTAATTGTTTCGCCTTGGGAATTACGAGCTATTAGACGATGTGGTAAGTGTTTGTGAGTGAGAGATTGTCCGCTAATTGTTTCTACAGAATGTTCTTGTACAAGTAACCAGCGATAGCCGCATTCTTTGAGGGCTTTGATAAATGCAAATAAAGTATCAGGATGATTGGGGAGGTGCATTTCTGGGGGAGAAAATCCTTTAACTCTCGCTAGTGCGTCCCAACCAAAAATGGCAGCAAAATGATGTTGCCAGGCGACGATATGCAATTTAAGATCAGCTATGGGTGTGGAAGGAATCACAGCATGACCCCACATTGTTCCCAGCCATTCTACATAAGGTTGATAAGTGCGATCGCAGGTGATACGTTTGAGATTATCTAAAATATCGTTGCGTCCCATTTGTCTGAGTCCCCACAACAGATTACCTGAGTAATCCAACATGACACGGGGGTTGCAACCTTGATGGACGAGTCCGGGGATCAAATCACCCATGCGACTATAACAATGGGCGAAAGGTGCGGCGTTATGGTTGTCCCCTTCGTGGGTATGTTCAAACATATATTGCAGATTGCTGATTAAGCTGCCATTATCTCCAGCCGGGATGGTGGGCTGGTGCATATGTAAGGCGATCGCAAATACAGCTTTTACATCCTCTAAGCGGATATTTGTGGAGGGTAAAAAGACAGGTGCATCATGGTTAACTACAGAAAGCACCTCTGTTTCCCAACCGGAGATATTTGGTAAATCGTCGATGATTTCGGGCAAAGTAGGAAGCGTGGTAGGTAATGTCAGCATTTATGCTTGCTCCGAAATAAGTTAAATCTATTCATTTTGCACCGATTACATGAATACTCCCAGCCATGCAATTCTCAATCTGGTCATTTTTAATCAACAACTACGAGATCAGGCAAGTCCAGCGATTCTCATCGGTGCGGTCTTACCAGATGTTCCCATCTTTGTGTTCTACTTGGTGATGAAGTTTGTTTACCGTCTGCCAGAAAAGCAGATTTGGTCAGAGGTTTATTATCAACCTTTTTGGCAAGGTCTTGTGAGTACGTTTCATTCAGTCCCCCTGGCTGTGCTGGGATTGTTGATTGCCCATTTCTGGAATTGGCCATTGATCGAGATTGGCTTAATTAGTATGGTGCTACATTCTTTGTTAGATTTCCCAGTCCACAACAACGACGCGCATCGGCACTTTTTTCCTTTGAGTAATTACCGTTTTATCAGTCCCGTTTCTTATTGGGATCGTGATCATTATGGTGCTATTGCGGCTTTGATGGAATTTTTACTAGTATTCTTAGCTACAGTTTTTCTATTTAGCTCTACGTTAACAAACTGGGGCAAGGGAATGCTAATTGCGGTCAATGTGTTCTACCTGGTGGGTTATTACCGTTTTTATCTGAAAAGTTAAAGTGATTGACCGCAGGATAAAATGAGCGAATTTTAGAAACAGAGAAAATTTAGGTTCTTGACCACAATAAATCACTAAAGCGGTAAATTCTTCTCATAAAACTGCGTTTGACGGGACGCTGTGGTTTTGCCAAGGTGGGCGGAGTGGCGATTTGTAAAATCAACTCTAACAGCCAAGGGGCTAGACGTTGACACCAAACTGCTAAATGACTTTGCCAACCAACTAAAATTTCTGGTGCATCTTTTTGTAGTCCAGACACAAGTACCGCCGCTACTTCTTCGGGGTTCATGGGGATCACCCAGCGAAATAATTTTAAGTCCCGCGCCATATCTGTATCTGTGAGAGTGGGTAATAAAGCAATCACCCGGATGTTGTGTTCGGCGAGTTCGCGCCGCAAGGCTTGGGTAAAGCCGATGATGGCAAATTTGGTGGCTGAGTAAGTCGCCATTGTCGGTGCAGCTACTTTCCCCATCAAACTGGAAACATTGACGATAGTTCCTTGTTTTTGACTCACCATGCGTCTGGCTATGAGGCTGGTGAGATTATACATTCCCAATAAGTTGACTGAGAGTTCTTCTTGCACTTGGGGTAGTTTGGTTTGCAAAAAGGAAGTTTGATAGGCGACACCTGCACAGTTAACCAACAGATGAATCGGCCCATAGTTGCGCCACAATTGGGCTACAGCAATATTGACTTCCACCGTCTTGGTTAAATCAATAGACAAGATTGTGGTTTCTACGCCCATTTCCTGAATTTGGTCAGCCACTGCGGTGAGTTTTTGGCGATCGCGTGCTACCAAAATCAACCGCTTGATTCCTCGTTGCGCTAATGCAAGTGCGATCGCTTTACCAATACCACGAGAAGCCCCAGTAATTAGAGCAACTTTACCTTGAATATTCATCGGTTTTAACCTCCAAAATTGTGGTCTTACCCTACTCTTAGTGATTGCCGACAGATACAATCAAAGCGACTCGCTGGCTTGCACAAGGTAAGACAATTAATCAGTCGTTATTGAAATTAAAAGATATAGCTGTAGTCCAATATGTGAGGACAGTGTTGATTACTCAAACCTCGAAATCAGTTGGGTTTTGTAGAGACGCGATTCGTCGCATCTGCTAACGCCCCTCCTCTTTATAAATAAGCCTTTGGTAACGAAATATTCCTGGAGTAATCTGCATTGTTTATTAAAGGCATTTCAGCCTTGTTTTCCCGATCAAAAATCAACACCGCACACAATGGACTGAATGGACATAGCTCATAGGTTTTATCTCTCCTAAATTCAGAGCGTTCACCATCATCGTTACCAATACACACGTTAACAATTAAATCAATGTATTGCAATATTCTTTAATAAGAATTTCTTAATATTTCTTAATATAAAGCAATATAGTAGCAGTCAAAAGACTTCCAAATAAAAAAAGCACTCAGCCACCTCAAGCCAAAAGCCGCTCAAACTCTCATAACTCCGTGTCTGGTGCGGTTCCTTTGGTTCGTTTATGTGGTGATGGGAATATTTATTCTAGTTAAATATTTGTACGGTGCTTGTGATGTCACTCAAGTGGTGGTTGAGTCTAGAGATCAAAGCCTTTTTGCAAAATTAACCACAATAGCAAGGTGTCCTACATCGGGCTTGCTGAATAAAGATAAAACCCAAATAAATTGCAGGGTTGAGGCTGATAAACCCGAAAGTAGGTGCCAGCTTATTGAAGGGTGTACCATCAAAAGTGTGAATTTTGGGTTGAATCAATCAGAAAATTTGGGGATGACAGATAGCTGAAACTGTTCCCTACGCGAACAGAAAACCCTACATCAAGGCTTAAGCTTCGGCGTATTTATTATACATCTAGTTCAGCATATTTACAGAAACTTTAAAGCTCTAAAATATTAATAATCCTTAATAGTAAAAACTATTAAGGATTGCTAAAAGGAGCGAAAAATGCTCACAAACCTAATTCTTTCTTAAAAATCATCAAGAAACTGACTTAGGCGGCTGATGACGGGATCAACCTCTTCTGGAGGGTTATCAGCATAGGTAGTATTAGCTACTTCTGGTACCGTCGCTGATGGAGTTGAAGACTGAATAACTGGCTGCTCAGTCACCATAACAGCCAAATGCGCTATTTGTTGCGTAAGTTGCAAAATATGGTGTTCTATCGACTCCAAACGATGAGATTCCTTAGCAAAAAAACGTTCCTCTAGGTCAGTCACTTGACGTTGCAACTCATCGATTTTTTGTTCAACCGAATTTGTTGTTGCTGTTTTTGGACTAGGTTTTACAGTTTCCGGTACACATAAAGCTTGCCATAGGGCTTCTTTACAGATGTCGCTAAAAGTTTTGTCAGGTAGTTGCTCTAAATAGTTGTCTACAACTGCTAACAAACTCTCATCAGCAACCTCTGGGGTGAACGTGACCGATTTAACTACCTTTTTTGACCATTGGAACATCAGTTTTAAGCCCTAGCAGCTCGAACGGCAGACAATTGCGCCTCTCCATAAATATACTGCCCCAAGGCGTTAGCCTGGCGAGAAGGTGCAGATAAATGGGCATTAATTTGGGCTTCTTTGAGTAAACGTTGAACGTCTTCCCAGAAGAATTCACCGCCGCCTCCGGTGATGATTACGTCTGTTACCCGCTCTGGCAACCAGGCTAACACACGACTACAAATGTCTCTAGAAAACATTTCTATGAGGTTGGGCAGAAAATCATCCAAGTTGGTAGGCTTGCTTGCACCTTTAGGACGATAGAAGCGTTCACCTTTGGGTTTGTTGACCGCAGTAATCAGTGCTAAAGACTGACTATCAGCTCCGTCTATTTCGGCAGATACCATTTCATAGAACTTGTTCATCCCGAAGTCTTCACTTTGAGAAGCACCACGAGCAAAACGGAAGTTATCTACCATCAAAAGATCGATGGTTTGATGTCCGATATCGACAACTGCCACCGATATTTTAGTGAAATCAGGAACTCTACCACCTGTTTTAGGTTGCGCTTCTGTCCAAAGAAGACTGCCATAACCTTCTGGCATTACCCAAACTTTGGTAATGTTCAGTGAAACGGATTCGCCTCGGAAGTTCAATACATGAGGCCCAGTTACTTGACTGGTCAACTGTGCTTTTTCCTTTTCAAATTGCTCTAAAGAAAGAAAAGGTAGACCCAGTATAACTGAGATTTCGTCTTTGAGCTTGAAGTAGCCCGCACTTGCTAACACTTTTACCAGTGCATCTTCTACTTTAGATTGGCCGACTCCTAAGTTTGCGCCAAAGTCTGCTGCTAGTTGACCAACAGCATATCCATTGCCTTGATACTCCAGCCATAAATCCATCAGAGGGTCAGTAGCTCTGGCTTCAAAAACGCCACCTCTAACTTGTTCTATGGACATTTTCTTAACGTTGGCAGGCACGAACACTACATTAGCTGGTTCGCGGCTGATACAAGTTTTGGTGGAAGTTCTGCCTAAATCAACACTGAGAATAGCTTTGCCAGAGCCAACATTTGGCCTATTGGTTCCAGGATTAGCATTCATCGGGGTAGATGCTGACACTCTATTTAGAGGTATGGCAGCGGCATTCATTGGGGTAGCTGCGGAAGGTTGGTCTGTCATGAAAGCTCCTAATCCTTACTTAACTTTAAAAATTTATCATGCTCATCTTACAAACATTTGAGCTACCAAAAATTCTAGGTTCAGTCAAGTGTAGCTAGAAATACGTCAAATGTTTAGCTTAAACAATCAC
Organism: Nodularia sp. UHCC 0506; assembly: GCF_034931045.1. NCBI lineage: Bacteria > Bacillati > Cyanobacteriota > Cyanophyceae > Nostocales > Nodulariaceae > Nodularia > Nodularia sp. UHCC 0506. The sequence continues at coordinate 108,413 of NZ_JAYGHH010000003.1, read as the reverse complement.
AATTTCAGCATCATTTAGGGTAGTGTGGGCGAATTTTTACCAGTCTTAACCCTCAATTCTCAATAAAATCAGTATATTTGAGCTTCTAGTGTTTTTGGGTTGACGTTTAAGTAACTAGCCAAAAATCCTAGAAACCAAATTCTCAGCACGATTATATGTCTAGAGTCCAGGGACTTGTCCACAAGTTCGTACTGACTACCAATACGCATCTACAATACGTTAGCAAATTTACTCACACCTTGCTACTTATAATTGTATAAAATAGAAACAATAGCAAGTATATATTGCTAATCTAGCAACCGCCAAGGTAGTTAATACGGGTATATACTGGCAAATGCCACGCTACACGAAGGCTAACAGCACGGATTAAACGCAGCTAGTCCCACTAGGCTTGACAGAACTCAATAAGTTGTTCATACCTGGGAGCAAAGCAATAAAAGTGTGATTCCCAGTCTTAGGCCATTAAAGAATAGTGCTTGACTATCTTGCCAATCAAACCAGTGTTTTACTACTGCTCAAAAAAACCACGGAGTAGGGGCAAACAGACAATGGGAAAACTTTATTTTCCACTATCAATGCCCCATTCCTCTTTTAAACTGTTGGGGTCAATGATTGTACTCTCGATTCAGATTGCCAGTCTAATGGATTCAAAACGCGGTCTTCCAAAGCCATTTGCTCAATTAAACTTGCCAATCTCAAAGCTTTGAGGGCTTGTTCACCACCCACCGAAGGTTGATTTCCACCGTGTACGCAATTGACAAAATGCTCTAATTCTGCACTCAGAGGTTGGACGTTAGTGGTGTAAACTTTCTCAATTAAACCATCTTGCCTGTAAAGCACTTGTCGATGGTCAGTCAGAGTATTGTGATTTGTTTGTCGGTGAATTAAAATTTCGTTATTCAGAAAATCTGCTTCTGTAAATGAGTTTTTGCAATGAGCCACAATGCGGCGAATTTTCCGGTGAGTAACTTTGCTGGCAGTTAAAGTAGCAACAATACCGTTGGCAAAGCCCAAGGTAGCTGTGACGTAATCTAAATAACCAGAATCCAAAGAACGAGTACCGCTAGCCGTTAACTTTACCACTGGAGAAGCAGCTAGTTCCAATAGTAGGTCAATGTCGTGGATCATTAAATCCAGAACCACTGAAACATCATTTGCTCGGTCTGAGTAAGGACTCATGCGATGAGCTTCTAGGGCCAGCAAATTTTCTGTTTTCAGAACTTTATTCAGTTCCTTAAATGCTGGATTGAAACGCTCAATATGCCCCACTTGCAGAATGCATTGAGAATCAGCCGCAGCATTTACTAGCGATTCTGCTTCAGAAATGCTGGCAGCAATGGGCTTTTCGATTAAAACGTGAATTCCAGCCAAAAGACAGTTTATGCCTACTGCGTAATGCATCCTAGTGGGGACAGCAACACAAACTGCTTCCACATGGGGTAGCAAATCACAGTAATCTTCAAAAAAATGTCCCTTGTATCTACTAGCGGTTTCTAACCCTCGTTCTACATTAATATCTGACACACCCACTAGTTCAACATCTTTCATTGAACTCAGTATGCGAGCGTGATGTTGTCCCATGTTACCCACCCCAATTACGCCTATGCGAATTGGTTTTGGTTGACTGCGCTGTGTATATGAATTTGGTTCTGCCACTGACATGCTATTTTGCACTATTATTCTCTCCTCAACCACCAAATTTAGAGACGCTACGGCCGTTGGCATTTATACTTGAAAGCCAGTTATGCTCTGTCGAAAACCATCCAGATGGTAACATAGAGGTTACATTTATGAAGAATTTCAAAGTTTGTAATCAGTTCCCCAAATTTGGCTTTTTTTATGTGTTCAGTTGTAAATTGATCAATATTTTGTTCTTTACATAAAATATGAGATGTTCTTTTATTGACTTGCTAAACCCAGTGAGACGTAAGTAATAACTCATAAAAACCGTGAGGCAATTAATGACTTGGATCAATTTTTAACTTGGCATAATTCAAAGATCAGATTATTTTGTTATTAAAAGTACAGACAGAAAAAACTGCACGGTGATGGTGGTATGAAAAAAGAATATATTGGGAGTTACCACCGCCGAAACACTCAAACAATTTTTGCATAATTCTCTGCAATTTCTACATATTGAGCCGTCTATCTTTTTTCAGATGCTGGTATAGGTAGTTTTGTTTGGCTATGGTGAATACAGTAAAAACCGCCGTAACCAAAATGGGTTTAGGAGGACTGTAGCATTGTTTATGGCGTTTTGTTGAAGTGTAATTTGGCTATGGGAAATCCAAAAGTTAAAACCGAGATGAAAGCTGTAATTTTATTGTCTGGAGGATTAGACTCTTCCACAGTTTTGTATCAAGCCAAAGCGGATGGTTATGAATGTTACCCAATTTCTTTTGATTATCAGCAGCGACATCGACGAGAGTTACATTCAGCCTTTCTAGTGGCTGAAAAAGCTGGTGTAGTTAAACATCAGGTGGTCAATTTTGATCTACGACAATGGGGGGGTTCGGCACTGACAGATGACACAATTAATTTACCCCAAGAGCGATCGCTTGAGCAAATGTCTGAAAATATTCCTGTCACCTACGTACCTGCACGGAATACGATCTTTTTAAGTTTTGCGCTGGGATATGCGGAAGCGATCGCATCTGAACGGGTTTATATTGGTGTAAATGCCCTAGATTACTCTGGATATCCTGATTGTCGTCCCGACTATATCCAGGCGATGCAGAAAGTTTTCCAGCTAGGAACCAAACAAGGACGTGAGGGCAAACCTATCAAAATTGTTGCCCCCCTAATTGATTTAAAAAAGACTGAAATCATTCAAGTTGGCAACCAATTGGGAGTTCCTTGGGATTTAACTTGGTCTTGCTATGCAGGTAACGATGTGGCTTGTGGTGTCTGTGATTCTTGTCGTTTAAGACTGGCAGCCTTTGCCGAATTGGGCTTGCAAGACCCATTACCTTACGCTTAGGGCGACTGGAAGCAGGGAGCAAGGGTAAAGAAACCTACTCAGCACTCCCCCACTCAGCACTCAGCACTCAGCACTCAGCACTTTCTACAAGCGTCGCACTTGAATTTGATGGAGGCGTGGTCCGACAGCTGACACGACGGTAAATTCTAGATTTTCATAGTAGAATACTTCGTCTTTGACGGGGATTTTTTGGAGTTGATACAGCACAAAGCCCCCTAGAGTCTGGTATTCCTTTGTTAAAGGTAAGTGGAGATGTAAAACTTCGTTGAAATCTTCGAGGTTGATTTGGGCTTGCACTAAAAATGTCTGGTTGTCTAACATTTCCACCAGCAAGTCGTCAATGTTGTCAGGTTCGCCTGCGTCTCCAATAATTTCAGCAATTACATCTTGGATAGTAACCAATCCCACAGTTCCACCAAATTCATTAACAACTATGACCATAGCTGGCTTTTCTTGCTGCATCATAGGCAATAGTTCACTCAAGGGGGTTTGTTCGGGTACAAAGCGGGCGTGACGCATCCACGGTTGGATACTTGCTTCTGGGGTCAATTTCCCCATTGCTAGGGGTTGTGCCAAATCTTTAAAATAAACTATGCCGAGAATGTCATCTAAAGATTCTCCAATAATGGGATAGCGGGAATGACCAGTAGCAATCATTTCCTGAAGTAAAGTCTGGAAAGTAGCATCTTTTGACAAGGCTGCAATGCTAGTGCGGGGAGTCATCACTTCTTCGGCTATAACATCCCCAAATTCAAAGACATTATTGAGCAATTCTCGCTCTGAAAGCTCTAAACCAGTAGATTCTCTTTCTGTGGAGATGATCAGCTGTAATTCCTCTGGAGTCACAGGCGATCGCCAACTTTGTCCAGTGTATTCAATGCCAAAAATTCTTAACAAAAACCGGGTTGATTGGTTAAGAATCCAGATGAAGGGATTAAAAAAACGGACGATCGCTTTAATAGAAGGCCCCAAAAATCGCGCCAGTTCTTCTGAGTACAACATCGCTACTGATTTAGGACATAATTCACCTAAAACAATTTGCAGATAAGCGATCAAAAAGAAGGCGATGGGAATTGATAAGGAATGAGCGATCACATTACTCGTCTGTAAGGGTAAAGGCCAGGATTTGATCCATAACTTCACCAGTACCACAATCGAACTTTCACCAATCCATCCCAACGCCAAACTAGAAAGAGTAATACCTAACTGAGTTGTAGATAATAATCTTTCAATACTACGTTGTAGTCCTTGAACAGCGATCGCCGGAATATCACCAGCCTCAACCAGCTGATGGATACGCGATCGCCTGACTGTCACCATTGAAAACTCTGCCGTCACAAAAAAAGCATTGATCGCAATCAGCAATAGCACTGATAACAATCTCAGCCCCACATCCGTCCAAATTAAGCTAGAAAAACCGCTCACCGCCAAAGCTCGTGTAAAAATCACGCCCCCATTTTGGGATTAAATATCGGGTCTGAGGTAGACAAAGAACTTTTACCCACTCCTCCTCTACCTTTCTACAGGAACATTTAACACCTCTAGCTTTAATTTTTGAGCAGGATAATCTGTTAAAGACAGAGATATTTTATTGACATCATCTAATAAAGCCGTAGGAATAATTACTGTCCCTGCAACGGCTGGGCTATCGGGAGGTAATTCTGATGGTAAACCTTCTGTACTAGCACTGAGTGTTCGTCCTTTGTCATCGCTAACATCCAAAAAACTATACAAGAAGCGCACAGAATCACTACCTTTATTCTGCATATTCACTCTCATTAATAAGTCACCGCCAGAGTAGCGAACAGATTGCACAGCAAAAGTTACACCCTCACTTTCAGCAGTCACGGGGAATCCTGGTTGCAGTTTTTCTGCAACCACTGCTGGGGGTTGTTCCTTGGGCTTTTGCCTACTGCTACTAGCTTCCTCGTCATTTTCCTCTAACTTGTCTGATTTAGCTGCCTTAGTCTTACCTTCAATTCTAGCCTTGACAATTTTCAGGATCTCATCTTCTTTCAATAATGCTACCCCTAACTCTTGAGAGTTATTGGTTTTACTGCTAGAAAATTTGGTAGTAGGGCGGCCATCTGGTGTTGTAACACCTTTGAGCGCTGAACTCCCCATCTCAAAGCCTAAGAAAGCACTCACAGAACCTGCACCCAGCATCAGAATTAACAACGTTAAAGTTAAAAAAACAGTGGAATTTATTTTCATCGCTGACAAGTTATTGCGGAAAAATCCTGGTCTATTCTAAGCGTATTCAAAAAACGGTGCGTAGCTCCCACCTAAAAATACTTTAAATATATAGCGATTTTCACATAAATGAGAACAGCCTTGATGTAGGGTTTACAGATATGCTCAATTACCAATGATAATTTTCATAAACCCGCCCCGCTACCGCCTAGTAGTGGACTGACAACAATGATGTTAGGTTTAGTTCCTCAACCCAACTACAATTTTTTGCATCATTTTAAGCTGGCCACGCCAGTAGTATAAATATCTGATAAACTATTATTGAGTCTACACAAGCCGTAAAATTACGCTATAATGGAAACTCGACCAGGGTTGGCCGAGCGGTTGAGGCAGCAAACTCATAATTTGCCCAAGGCAGGTTCAACTCCTGCACCCTGGATTTTTTCAGCGCTGAGTAAAGACGCGATTAATCGCGTCTCTTTAGTTTCCCAGCCCCCCAGGTGAGATTTAGCGTCTTGTCACATTTTCAAACCGAAACTCAGTCCCAACTCTCAGCCTATTAGCATTAAAGCGAGGAGACATCAGCATTGATGTGTCATAAGGATTTGGTAAATCTGGTGTGCGAAGATAGGGATCATTGCCTACCTGCTGTTGGAGAACATCACGATATAGAATGTTAACCAACTCAGCATCACGGGAGATTTCATTTTCTGGGAAAGAATTACGCAAAATCGAACCAGTACCCACAAATGCGTCTATTTGACGCTTGGGAGTGCTATTTTCGTAGAAGTTGCGATCGTTCTGGAAAAAAGATCGTTCAAATGTATCATTTGTCGTTTCATAATTGGGTGTTTCCGTCTGAGCAACCACAACAGCAGGAAAAGCCACACCAGAAACTAGCAACGCTAATAAACCACCAAAGGTTTGAAATTTTATCCCCATATTTTGTACTCCTCAACTTTTGGGCAAATCGTAACTTATGCTTAATTTCAGAACTCTCATCAGTTCAACCTTTGGTGTAACATAATTTTGCCTGTTTTGTAATGACTTATACTACTGAAACCTTTACCCAATCTGATATTTGTGCAGCTACTACTGACTTAAATACCCTGCACCACAAGCTACTAAATTTATTTTGCCAACTCGCTTATCAAGAAGGTGATTTTGTCCTTTCTTCGGGACAAAGCAGTTCTTACTACATCAATGGTAAGCAGGTAACGCTGCACCCCCAAGGAGCTTTAGCAATTGGTCGTATTCTTTTATCCCTCTTACCTCCAGATACTCAAGCTGTAGCAGGTTTAACATTAGGTGCTGATCCCATTGTGTCAGCAGTGAGTGTGGTTTCTGCCTATGAAAATCGCCCCATACCAGCATTGATTATTCGTAAAGAAGCCAAAGGTCATGGCACAAGGGCTTACATTGAAGGGCCTAATTTGCCCGAAGGTGCAAAAGTCATTGTTTTGGAAGATGTGGTAACTACGGGAAAATCAGCCATGAAAGCCGTTGAGCGTCTGCGGGAGGCTGGTTATGTAGTTGATACCGTAATTACACTTGTAGACCGACTACAAGGTGGCGCAGAGTTTTACCAGTCGATGGGGTTGAACTTTCAGACGGTGTTCACGATTACTGACCTGCAAAAACGATATCAAGAATTAGCTAATTAATTAGGGAATTAGGGTCGCGCTGCGACTCTCCCAACACAATTTTCGATATTTCTATCTCAATACTTGTAGAAGCATCTCAGTAAAATTCTGGTGATTTAGCCCTTAATTCAGGACTAAAGTCCTGACTACAAACTTTCTATCTTCATCTGATAGATACCCTTCTTTCAGCATTTTTGCGATCAAAGGCTAACCATTCTTCTTTGGTCAGGCGACGGACATTTTCTATTCGTTTAGTAGCCCAATAGTTATACTCAATATTTAGATCACATCCCATCCAGTAACGATTAAGTTGTTCTGCAACTACAACAGTTGTTCCTGAACCTGAAAATGGATCAATAATTAAATCTCCTGCTTGAGAAGATGCTAATACAAATTTTCTGATTAATTCTTCTGGTTTTTGAGTTGGGTGGGGTGTTTTTTCATCCATTCCATTACAAGTAGTAGGAATTTCTATTACGTCTTTAGGCTTTGCTCCTTTTCGATTAGGTGTCCAGTTATTATGTTTCTGCTTTGCTCCTTTTCCGTAGGCGCTGGTTTCGGCTTGGGGGTGAGAGGGATATTTTAGTGTGTGTGCGCCATAAGGAATTCGCACATCGTCAATGTTTAGTTTAACGGAATCAGATTTACGAAAATGAATGATACTTTCATGGGAACGTCCCCAATCATTACCCAAGTTAGCTTTGTTTTTATAGTGCCAAATTAACCAACGACAACTTTTAAAATATTTTGATGCTGGATGTTTTAAATCAGCTAATATTTCCGAAAATCCACAAATATAAAGAGAGCCAGTAGATTTGAGAATACGTGAAGCTTGGCTAATCCATTGAATAGACCATTCGATATATTTTTCTTGGTTTTTAAAGTTGTCCCACTCAGCTTTTTTAATGTTATAAGGTGGGTCAGCAAAAACTAGATCAATGCTTTCCGAGTCAAGTGATTTCAGCCAATCTAGGGAATTACCTTGATAAAGTTTTCCGTGAGGATGTGTATATTGTAGTTGAAATCCTTGGGTTAAAGGTTGTAATTCTTTTTCTGTAAATTTTTCTTCTAGCACTTCAAAATTTAGAGAGTGTTGAAACTATATAGTAATAAATTATTGATAAAAAAATCCTTGGTTTATGTTCTTTTTTCCAAGCGATCGCACTTTGTCAGCTTGCTAATTTCATGATATGCGATCGCCGCACTTTTGAAAAAGATATTATAATTTTAATCTTTTCTAAATTTTTCTAACAATTCTTCACGCGATACATTTGCCAAAGAAAGAAGTAACTGCGTGCGTTCTGCAATGGGAATTTTGGCAATCTTTTTCCCTACTTAAATTATCTCTCAGTTCTAAGTTTTTACGCCAGTCGGCTAAAATTTCTAATAAATTTTCTCTCAAAGGTTTCTGTTTGATCGCACATTTTATCAAAATAAATTAAGCAATAAAATCTGTATATAACAATCATCATGAACATTGAAAATGTCGAAAAAAGCGTATATAGGCAATTTATAATATCAAAATTATGTTAAAATATAATTTTATATTCCAATAAACCATTAATTCAATGAGTGAATTATTGACTCGTATCACGCAAATTCCGGGTCAATGTGGGGGTCGTCCTTGCATTCGAGGTATGAGAATTAGAGTCAGCGACATTTTAGAGATGTTAGCGGAAAATGTCAGCGTTAGCGAAATTCTAGAGGACTTTCCTGATTTAGAACCAGAAGATATTCAAGCTTGTCTTTTGTTTGCTGCACGTCGCACTGATTTTGTCCGGTTGACAGCATGAATATTTGGATTGATGCTCAGTTACCGCCAACATTGGCAAGTTGGATAACAAATACTTTTGCTATAGAAGCCTTTTCATTAAGAGATATTGGACTCCGCGACGCTAAAAATTTTACAAAAATACCCATCAACACCAGCAGTTATGCCCATGACTCTAATGAAAAAGCTTGAACTTGATAAATTCGGCTAAAATCGCTATCAGCAGAAACGAGAGTGAGGCTGTGCTGAATAGCTGTTGCTGCTATCCAAAGGTCATGATCGCTAAATCCTAAATTTTCAATACTAGTACTACGACGTTTACTTTTTTCCTTGGGTGCAAAATGATTAAAAACAGATGTTTTAAGACGACTGTAAATCATTGCAGTTTCTTCATCAAGAAAGTACAGGTCAATTTCTGACAAAAATGCTTGGACTGAACCAGAATTTTGAGATTTCATTTCTGATTTTTCTGTCATATACAGTAGTTCAGCATAAGTGATAATACTAATGCAAACTGTAGTAGCAAAGCAAGATTTTAAGGCATCGATAACTTTAGGATTGCCATTGATAATGTAGCTACAGTGATTAGTATCGAGCAAATAAGACATAGTAACAAAGATTAAAACTGCGCCTGGGAACGGGTTTCTTCAACTAAACGCAGACAATCTTCAAGATCATTACCATGCCAAGTTCCAGCATAACGTAGCAAATCACCTGCTTTTTTACCTCGCTTGATTGGGGAGATGCGACGCAGTTGGCGTTCATTTACCGTAATTTTAGGTTGAAGAGAGTCAAGAAAATCACTAACTAAGGCAAGCTGTTCTGGTGGTAGTTCAGATATCTGTTGTTCAATCTTTTGATGTAGGTCTAAATAATTCATCTGTAACTCGTTGGGATAGACAGAAAAAATACTTGGTTTATTCTATTTTATCTCAAAGCGATCGCACCCTTTACTACAGGCGATCGCTCTTCTGTCATTTGATACCCTTATTTTTTAAGCTGTCATTTGAGGGTATGGTTGATAATACTGCTTTTCTCCAAATTATTTGCATAATTATAAGTGTTTATTCGGTTGCTAATTACTTAGACTTATAGTCACAATTGACTAGTATATTTCCTACCCCGACTCTTACTATACTATTTAGTCATGACAGAACAAAATATGCAAGTTCAACAAGACGAGTTACAGCACATTTTTGTAGCTTATGGAACAGCCAAGCAAGGTGGAACGCAACAAGTTACATCAAGGTCAGGAAAAACCTATGAAGTAAAAATTCCTGCTAACTGTTTGGAAGAAACTAAACTACGCTTGAAAAAACGTAATTTACAGAAAAATAAGAATTCTTTTAAAGGAATTATTAGTAAAATTTATGAAAATTTTTCACCAGAATATATAGATAATGAAAATGATATTATTATCACTGTCCATACATTGTTTGACAATAGTACAAACATAGAGAAAATAATATATGACTTAATCAACAATGCGGATATTAAGTTAACAAGCAAAGAAAAATGTGCGAATGTATACCAGAATATTAGCGATGCTAAATCTATAGATGACTTACCTGCTCTAAATTTATTAGATTTTATTGTTTCATCATCTCAAGTCAATTCTTCAGTTTCTAAGCGCTACAATATTGCAAGTCAAAATTCTAGATTATGCAAAATAGAACAATGTATTGAAAATGCCTTAACTGCATCTAACCTAAATAAGAATGAGAGGCAGTTTATTAGAGGAACATATCAGTGTATCAAAGCCGGAGAAAACATAGCTGATTTTGATATTTTAAATCAACTTGATACGATTATTCAAAATAGTTCATTGCTTGATGAACTTAAACAAATATACTTTCGTTACAGTGTGACTGCTAGAGCAAGTACGGCTGATCTATTTATAGTAGATATAATTGATAATTGTTCTAGCATCAAAAGTAGTACATACAAATCCGAGATACTTAGTAACTATGTTGCACTCAGAGATGGTAAACAAGTTTCCGAGCAAGCAAATTTGAAATTATTAGACTCACTCATCTTAGATTCTCAGATACCAGATGATTGTAAAGTAATTTACAAGTTAATGCGTGAACCAGTGAGCAATCAGAACGGAAAGAAAAATGATGATGTTTTTGCCAAAGTGAAAAAAGTCCGTAGTTCAGTGAATAAAGCTGCTGGAATAGTCCCAACTGCTATACAAATTGCATCAACAACTGGAATAAAAGCAGGAACAGGAGTAGCTATAAGTACATTATCTGGAGGTGCAGCGACTAATGCAACTTTAGCTCTGTTAGGTGGTGGCTCTGTAGCTGCGGGTGGTTTAGGAATGTTAGGAGGATTAGCAGTAGCAACGGGTGGAGCCGCGTTAATTGGTGCAGCGGCTTTAGTCTCTGTTGCTTCTGTTAGCCAAATGGATGCTGAAGATAAGAAGAAATTAGGAATTGCAGCCGGAGTTGGAGTTGCAACAAGTGCTGCTGCTGTTAGTACAGCTTGGGCTGCTATGGGTGCTTTTGGTGTTGCTAGTACAGGGACAGCAATTAGCACTTTATCAGGAGCAGCAGCTTATAGTTCTATCATGGCTGCTCTTGGTGGAGTTGGTGTCATGACTGGAGGTGCAGCTGTAATTGCTGCTGGTGCCGGTTTTGCAGCTTGGAAATTTTTCACAGGAGATAAGAATGATCCTAAGTGGATATTAAAACAGTTAGAGGCTAAGTTGTATTCCTGATCGCCTGCTCTATCCCTGTTGAAAAAAAGTGATACATAGCAAGCTTTATGCACTTTCCTATTCATCAAATTCACGTTATGTCAAGTCAGTTTAATGAGTTATCATAAACACTCATGAAAACTCTCTGCGACTCTGCGCCTCTGCGTGAAATTGAATTATAAATATTTTTCAGACAATGATATGAGTTCAAATCTTAATTAAATTGTTTTTTCACATTTTCATAAATTTCGAGAGTGATTAGAGAAATACTATTCTCTTCAGCATAGGTTTCAATGTTTTTACGGGCAAAAGGACGGACAAAAAAAGGGATTTCCTTGAGTTTAGCTTCAGCGTCAGCAGTCCATTTAATTGATTCACTCATTGATTTTTAGGGTTTAATTTCAATATAAATATTTCGATTGTTCCAAATTCACCCTCAACATTAATATCGTTACCAGGTTAACCCCAGTAACGACATTTAACGAGAATTAACTTAACCTTGAGTTACAGGTTCCTTCGCCAAGAACTTCTCAAGTTCAGTCAACGCATCAGCATCAACTTTGGTTTGCATGGGGCAGAACTTAGGACCACACATGGAACAAAACTCAGCAGTTTTATAAATATCTGCTGGTAGAGTTTCGTCGTGATATTCCTTAGCTCTTTCTGGGTCTAAAGATAATTCAAACTGACGGTTCCAATCAAAGTTATAACGGGCTGCTGAGAGTTCATCATCTCTGTCTCTCGCACCTGGGCGATGTCTAGCAATATCCGCCGCATGAGCCGCTATTTTATAAGCAATCAAACCGTTGCGGACATCTTCAGCATCGGGTAAGCCTAAATGTTCTTTGGGTGTCACATAACACAGCATTGCTGTACCGTACCAACCAGCCATTGCTGCGCCAATTGCCGAGGTAATGTGGTCATAACCAGGAGCAATATCTGTTACCAATGGTCCCAATACATAGAAAGGTGCTTCAGAACACTCTTCCATCTGCTTGCGGACATTGAACTCAATTTGATCCATTGGGACGTGTCCAGGCCCTTCTACCATCACCTGTACATTATCTTCCCAAGCTCTGCGGGTTAGCTGTCCGAGGGTTTTCAGTTCTGCTAATTGTGCAGCATCTGAGGCATCATGAGTACAGCCAGGACGGAGGGAATCACCCAAACTAAAAGAAACATCATATCTTTTGAAAATCTCAATGATGTCGTTGTAATGGGTATACAGAGGATTTTGTTTGTGGTGATGCAGCATCCACCGCGCCAAAATTCCACCACCACGGGAGACAATACCAGTGATGCGGTCTCTGACTAAAGGTAAATGTTCAATTAAAATCCCGGCGTGAATAGTTTGATAATCTACACCTTGTTGGGCGTGTTTTTCGATAATGTGCAGAAAGTCATCGGCGGTGAGATTTTCAATTGTGCCGTGGACACTTTCTAAAGCTTGATAAACTGGTACTGTCCCAATGGGAACAGGTGAAGCGTTAATAATAGCGGTGCGAATTTCATCTAAGTTACCCCCACCTGTGGACAAGTCCATAACGGTATCAGCACCGTATTTTACCGCTAGGTTTAATTTATCCACTTCTTCTTGAAGATTAGAAGAGTTGGGAGAAGCGCCGATATTAGCATTAACTTTACATTTGGAAGCGATGCCAATAGCCATCGGTTCTAAATTAGTGTGATTAATGTTAGCCGGAATAATCATCCGTCCCCGTGCCACTTCATCACGAATGAGATCCGCCGGGAGGTTTTCCCGCTTGGCCACGTAGTGCATTTCTTCAGTAATAACACCCTGGCGTGCGTAGTGCATCTGAGTAACATTACTCTGTCCACGACGCTTGGCAACCCATTCTGTCCGCATATTGAATTCCTCGATAAACAGCTTCCCTCCGCTGGTATTAGCCAGACTCAGGTGTTAAGGGTGTGATCTCAGCCTGAAAACTCAGGCACCCCTAGCATGAATGAAATTGTATCACCTTGCTTATAAATGCGGGTCGGGCTGTTTACAATTCATGAGGTGAAACTCAGCCTGGCAAATTTGATTACACACAGATGAATATAAATGAACGATTAAAATTGACCTATGACCAATGACTAATAACTAATGGCTAACCATTACCGCTATATTATTTTTTACAAACCTTATGGAGTTCTCAGCCAGTTTACGCAGGAAACACCGAAACACCGCACCTTGAAGGACTATATCCAGGTTCAGGATGTTTATCCTGTGGGGCGTTTGGACTGGGACAGTGAAGGTTTATTATTATTAACCAATGATGGACAATTACAACATCGTCTCGCTCATCCTCGCTTTGGACATGAACGCACTTACTGGGTGCAGGTTGAGCGCATTCCTGATGTGGATGCTATCAATCAGTTACAAACAGGTGTAGAAATTCAAAACTACCGCACTCAGCCAGCACAAGTCAAACTGTTGTTAGAAGCACCACCTCTTCCTGAACGCAACCCGCCAATTAGGTTTCGCAAAAATATCCCAACGGCTTGGTTAGAAATGACATTAACTGAAGGAAAAAATCGTCAAGTACGGCGAATGACTGCGGCTGTAGGTTTTCCAACTTTGCGACTAGTTAGGGTGAGCATAGCTCATCTCCATTTGGATGGTTTACAGTTAGGTGAGTGGCGTGACTTGATGTCAGCAGAACTGGAATTTTTGGATAAATTGCCTAAAAAAACCAAAAATTTGCTCAGGCGATGACTGTAAGGCGGAAGTAAGGCTAAAATCGTCTACATCTTCAGGCTGAGAAATGCTGAGAAAAAATAGCTACCAATATCTGAAATATTGGGCTAACATGGGTCACAATTAATACAAATACAAAATTCACTGGTAAAACCACAATTAATTGTACTTCTACTCTAGGCAGAGGCAGCCAATTGTGAGACTTTGGATATCAGTGACTAAAAGCAGCTTGGAACGGGAATGAAGGAACTTCCATTATGCTGATTTGCCCTCAGTGTACATTTGAAAACCCCAACACTAACAAATATTGTCAAAGCTGTGGTGCGTCCCTGACTCACAAGGCTTGTCCTGAGTGCAGCACCGAAGTGCTGGTGAACGCACAACATTGTCATAACTGTGGTGCGGAATGCGGAACAGTTTGGCAAGCAATTATTGCTAAGGAAGGGAATGATGTCTGGGAATTAGAAACTGAGGAGGAAACTGAAGAAATAACTGTAGGACAAAATAATCAAGGAATCGCCCTGACTCCCGCCATTTCTCTATTAAAACTCGCCGCAGGTTCTTATTTAGACCAAGAACAGCGTTATCAATTGTTAGAACCGCTATCAGCTGGAGAACAACATTTGTCTCAGGCTGAAATGTGTGTGAAAGTGTTGGACTGTCAGCCATATCAAATGTCGCCGATTGAGGCCATATTAGCTAATCAGCAACAGGGACTGATGATGCCATCAGTGGAAATGAGTGAAATTTCTCGCCTTGCTCAAGCTTATATTGTCTTACAATCTCAAACTCACCCAGGTATCCCCGCAATTCATGATGCCTGGCAGCAATCTGATATGCAGGTGCTACTAATCGAAGACCGTTCTGATTGGCAGTCGTTAATCGATTTATGGCAATCTGAAGAAACGTCAGGGTTACAAATTTTACATTGTCTCTATCAGATGACTCAACTCTGGGATGTATTGGAAACAGTGCATTGTCGTCAAAGTTTGTTGGTTCTGTCGAATTTACGCTTAGATGAAGACCAAACATTGGCACTACAGCAATTATATGTAGAAGAACTGAATGAACCAATTCAGCAGCCATCATCTGAAGAGGGCGAAGTCGAATCATTGACAACCGCAGAGAAACCTTTAACTATCCAAGCTTTGGGGAAAGTTTGGCAAACACTATTTAGAGAATCCCAACGGACTCAATTTGGTTCTGTCATCCAGATTTTAGAAGATTTGGAATTATGTAAAATTCAGACAATTGAGCAGTTGCGATCGCGTTTAGAAGAAATAGCTAATGAATTAGAAACACCCATCACCACAACTTCTTACCCAATGCCAATGGAAGAAAACAATACTGCTGCACACACAATTTTGCAATCAGACAATTTAGAGGATTTCTTGGCTAAAGCTGATGATTTGCCAACGGTTGTACTGTCAATGCAATTGAGTAGTTTGGAAGATGCCGGACGCACCGATGTCGGTCGTCAACGTAATCACAATGAGGACTGCTTTGGGATTGAAACCAAAATCAGCAAACTGGAATTGCCCAAAAACCGAGTCATACAAGCCCGTGGTTTGTATATTCTCTGCGATGGTATGGGTGGACACGCTGGGGGTGAGGTAGCTAGTGAGTTAGCAGTTAAGACTCTCAGACAATATTTTGATGAACATTGGGTTGAAAAGCAAATCCCTCTGGAATGTATGCTCATAGAGGCAGTACATTTAGCTAATCAAGCAATTTATGAGGTAAATCAAGAAGAAGTCCGTTCTGGTATTAAACGGATGGGTACTACTTTGGTGATGCTCTTAATTCAAGGTACTCAAGCCGCAGTCGCTCATGTGGGAGATAGTCGCCTTTACCGCCTGACACGCAAGCGGGGATTAGAACAAATCACAGTAGATCATGAAGTAGGTCAACGAGAAATTTCTAGAGGAGTGGAAGCTGCTATAGCCTATGCTCGTCCCGATGCTTACCAGTTGACTCAAGCCTTGGGGCCTCGTGATCACAATTCCATTAATCCTGATGTCAAGTTTTTCGAGATTACGGAAGATAGCCTCTTTATCCTGGCATCTGATGGTTTATCAGATAATGATGTATTAGAAACTCATGGAGAGAGTCAACTAATTCCCTTACTCAGTTCTGGCGCTAACTTGGAAAAGGGAGTTACAGAATTAATTGATTTAGCAAACCAATATAATGGTCATGACAATATTACTGCTATCTTAATCCGGGCTAAAGTCCGCCCAAATACGGACAGTTAAGAATAAGTGCTGAGTGGGTAGGGGCGGATTTCAGCAGTTAGTCTGTGGTTTTTCCAAATCTTTAGTAAACCCGCCCATACAGGAGGCTGAGTGCTGAGTTATGAGCAAAAAACCAGTTACTATATTGAATTACTTCCCCATTCTTAATTTCTCATCCCTAATTGTTTAAGCTTATGCAGGTTGTATTGTGGTTATTCTGACTCTGTTAGAACCGCAACAAAAAACGTCACTCAAGCAGTGGTGCTTTGAAAGTTCCTCCGTCATTCGCATTGGTCGGTCGGGGGATAATGATGTGGTTTTATCTGATAGTTTGGTTTCGAGGCATCATTTAGAATTGAGGCAAGTTAATTCTGCCAAAAATAATCATGTTGCTTCTTGGGAAGTGTTCAGTAAAGGTACTAATGGCACTTTTTTAGACGGTAAGCTTGTGCTTCAGTGTCTTTTACCGGATAATTCTTTGCTGCAATTGGCGCAGGGAGGGCCAATATTACAATTTCAGTTGCAGAAGATACCAAATACTTTAATGCGATCGCCCGAAGGTGGCAAATCTTTCAAAAACACTCTGGCCAATTCAGCCTACACTTGCAACCACGCAGGCAATTCGCCGCATAATTTATTTTGTATTCATTGCGGTCAGCCTCTGTCTGTTCAACATAAAATTCGTCAATATCAGGTGTTGCGAACTCTCGGACAAGGGGGTATGGGTACTACTTATCTCGCTTGGGATGGCACAGGTCTGATGGAAAAAAAACCACAATTGTTGGTTTTAAAGCAAATGAATGCTGAGATGGCTAAAATTGCCAAAGCGCAAGAGTTATTTGAACGGGAAGCCCATACTCTCAAATCCCTAGATCATTCGGGGATTCCTAAGTATTACGACTTTTTTGTGGTTGGTGGCAAAAAATACCTGGCTATGGAATTAATTCATGGACAGGATTTAGAGAAAAGAGTTTATGCTAGTGGGCCAGTCACACCCAGTCAGGCGATCGCTTGGATGATTCAAACCTGCGACATATTAGAATATCTCCATAGCCAAAATCCACCACTAATACACCGTGATATCAAACCCGCTAACCTGATGGTGCGAAATCATAATAATCATGTAGTGGTGTTAGATTTTGGGGCTGTGAAGGAGATTGGTACTACCCCTGGCACTCGCATTGGTGCGGAAGGTTATTGCGCTCCTGAACAAGAACGAGGACAACCCTTAACTCAATCCGATTTATATGCCATTGGGCCGACACTAATTTTTCTGCTCACAGGCGAAAATCCGTTTAAGTTTTATCGCCACCGGGGTCAAAGTTCCCGCTTTGATGTGGTTAATATTCCCACGATTAGCCCTCAACTGAGAGAAGTGATTGAATGCGTCACGCAGCAGTTGCCACGCGATCGCTACCAAAGTGCTAAAGAACTGGCTGTAGCTTTAGCTGCTTGCCAAGGGTAGGGAGTGGGCAATCGGAATTTGGCTGTTGGGAGTGTGAAAAATATTTACTCCCAATGCTTTATGCCCTACTCTTCGTCCCAAGCTTCTACTGCTAGCAAATCGCCAATTGGATCTTGCATCTCAAAACCAAAGTCTTGCAGTTCCTGTTTCCAGTGCTGCCAGTCGTTGCCATAGAGTAATGCAATTTTCCAAATGCTATCAGTTGGTTTGATGATATTGGATTCGATGAGTGATTGCACGTTACGCTGCAATTTCACCATTGGGTGAATCACTTGCTGAGTCATAGCCTCGATTCAATTCAGATTATGTTTGGTAAATGCTTAATCAAAACTGCTTTCCGTTTTGCAATTGTCATCGATGCGCGGAGTATTGTAATTGGCAAAGCTAGTCTTAACTTTCTAACTATACCATAACAAACTCTACTAATTGGTTGGAAAATTCGTTTTTGTACGGTAATCACCACTACATAACTTAAATAAAGTCCAGCCATCATCGGGGATGCTATACGAGAAAGCTACCCGTCCGAAAAATTACATGGACGATTACTGGGGACGACCTGCAAATTTTTTTTGTTTTATAGTCACCAGAATCTTTGTGATTGTTAAAAGACCATAGAACCTGCGGGTTTTTGATGATTTTTGCGTAATGGCACAAGACAATTGATTACGCATATTTAACCCTTATATACACTATCGCAAACATCGAGACTTAAACAAAGTTCTCATAAATCTTTATATAAATTTAATAATTATGGCAAAGATTTAGAGTCTAGAGACGTTGTATAAAATATCTCCACAGGGTTTGAGGGATTTCCAGAAAATAAATTGCCCCATTTCATCAGACTATCTTTGTTCTTTATCCCCCTGCTCCCTGCTCCCCTGCCTACCTCAGCAATGGGATATTTTTAAATTGAAACTCCCCATCCCTACTCCAGCCGAAAATTAAAGGGTAAACGAGTGTAAATCCCGTGAGGGTCGTTCATTTTTTGCAGAATGAGCATTTCTTGTTGGAGTTTCTGGAATTCTGCGATCAGAGGGTTAGAAGGTTGAACTGATACTCCGGCAATTTCTAAAATAGCTGCAATTTCTTGAATTGCCCTGCCAAAAAAGCGTTCTTCCAAGGTACTGACTCTGGGATATTCTTGCAATTGCCAATCGTTGTCCAGTTTAGCTTCCTGGGCAGCATATGCAATTGCGGCATTTAGACCACCTATTTCATCCACCAAACCGATTTCTTTGGCTGTTATCCCTGACCAAACTCGTCCTTGGGCAATTTCTGCCACTTTTTGTGCTGGTAGTTTCCGACCTTGAACAACTTTATCGAGGAATAGACTATAAATGCGGTCAACGCTGCGCTGATAAATTTCTAACTCTGGGGGTGATTTCGGACGCGTCAAAGTTTGATTGTCGGCATAACGAGCCGTTTTGACAGTATCCCAGGTAATGCCATTATCATTTGCCAGTGCTTGCCCATTTAAAAGTAATCCAAATACGCCAATGGAACCTGTAATTGTAGTTGGTTCGGCAAAAATGCGGCTGGAATCGCTTGCAATCCAGTAACCACCAGAGGCGGCGAAATCACCCATAGATACCACTACTGGTTTGACCTCGCGTGTTAATTGTACTTCTCGCTGCATCACCTCTGATGCTGTAGCGCTACCTCCGGGAGAATTAATTCGCAAAACAACAGCTTTGACATCATGATCGTGGCGGATTTGATTCAAGACTCTGGCAAAGCGATCGCCTCCAACTTGCCCATCTTCCCCTGTCCCATCGACAATTTCGCCCTCAGCATAAACTACAGCAATTTTATTTTGGGAGGTGCGTTCTACACCTAAAGTTTTACCGGGGACTTGAGCGTAGTTTCTCAGGTCAATTTGCCGGAAGGAGCGATCTGTTTCGTCGCTGGCTGTCAATTTTTTGAGATCGGTAACTACCTCATCCATGTAACCTATTCGATCTATCAAACCACTGGCTTTAGCTTCACTGGCTGTGAGTATTGCCTGAGTATCGGCGATCGCTTGCAACTTTTCCGGGGTAATTTTGCGATTAGAACCCACTGTACGCCGCCAATCGCCCCAAACATCATCCAGTAATTTTTGGGTTTGTTGACGGTTCTCTGGACTCAATTCATTGAGGATAAATGGTTCAATTCCGCCTTTAAATTTGCCGACGCGCACTACCTGAACACCAACGCCGAACTTTTCTAAAGCCCCAGTCAGGAACATCGGTTGGCTACTCAAACCCTTGACTTCCATTAAGCCAATGGGATTAAGTATGATTGTATTGGCCACGGAACTCAGGTAATAGTCCCTTTGACTTAAACCCACTCCATAGGCGACAACCTTTTTTCCCGATTCGCGGAACTTCTCCAAGGCCCGGTGAATTTCTGCCAGGGAAGCAAAACCCGTATTTCCGGATATATTTGTCTCTCTTGCGTCTAAATATATTCCGACAATTCGTGGATCAAGCCTGGCTTTTTCCAAGGTATCCAGAACACGACGGAGTGTCATCCTTGGGGCTTCGCCTCCTGATAAGGCTCGTTGTAGCAATTCGCTAGAACCGGGTGCGCTATCGGTGATATTCATTGACAAGTCAAAAACCACCACTGACTTGTCTTTGACTTCGGGAGTAGTATCTCTAGAGGAGGTAACTGCAACTAACAGTAATAATATTCCTGTTGTGCTGATACCGAAGAAAATCATCAGTCCTAGTACAGTACCTAGTAGACTGGCAAAAGTTTGTTTGAAAAAATTACGCATTTTAGTTATGTAGCATAATTGGCGAGTAGCCCCAAGTTTGGGATAAATTGCGGGACAATTTATTCTATTCTTTGTAAACTTTGTGAATTCTGCAAGTTATTTAATGTGGTATTGCCAGTACAAAATAATACTGTGGTAATTTCCGCAAGTAACACTTTAACTAAATCATACAATGCCGTTTCTGATTCCACTGCGGCTTGTAAAAAAGGCATAGCTAAACCAGCAATATCGGCTCCTAAAGCGATCGCTTTGGCTACATCTAGGCCATTACGTAGTCCTCCCGAAGCAATTAAGGGGATATTAGGAGCGATCGCGCGAATACTTGTGATACAGTCTGCCGTGGGTAAACCCCAATCAGCAAATGTCCTGCCTAAGCGTTTTTGCAAGGCATTTTCCGCCCGTTCACTTTCCACTTTTGCCCAAGAAGTACCACCCGCACCAGCCACATCAATGGCCGTGACACCAGCTGCTAAAAGTTTTTCTGCCATTACTGCTGAGATACCATTACCTACTTCCTTGGCAATAACTGGTATTGTTAGTGTCACGCACAAATCGTTTATTTTGTCAAGCAAGCCTCGAAAATTAGTATCTCCACTAGGCTGAATACATTCTTGGAGTGGGTTAATGTGTAAAATTAGAGCATCAGCCTCTAAGATATCAATAATTTTGAGACATTCATCCAAGCCATACTTGTAATTCAGTTGTACAGCGCCCAAATTGGCAAATAACAAAACATCTGGTGCGTACTTACGAATAGCGAAGGTATCAGCCACCTGGGGTTTTTCCACCGCCACGCGCTGAGAACCAACACCCATAGCAATTTTATAGTGTTGAGCGACTTTTGCTAGGCGTTGGTTAATTATTGCAGCTGGTTCGGTTCCTCCAGTCATGGAAGAGATTAACAAAGGTGCTGCGAGGTATTTACCCAGGAAAGTTGTACTAATATCAATATCGTCGTGGTTTAGTTCTGGTAAGCAGCAATGCTGAAAGCGATAGCGTTCCAGTCCACTGCTAAGTTGATGAAATTGCACATCTTCTTCTAAACAGATCCGGATATGATCCGCTTTGCGCGACTGGGTTTGTTCTGAGTTGTAGGTAGGGGCGTTCACTGGTAAATTTAACTCAAAGCATTTGTAATCACTATTGTTACAGTTCTCGGAATTTTATGGTGTTATATTACTTTTTTCTTTGGTTTTCTAATTTCCCCCCTGCATTTCTTCAATTTTAAACATACTAATCAATACTCCCGCTATGGGAATTGAGAGAAAAATGCCTACTAAACCTGCAATTTTTGCCCCTATTAATAAGGCAAAGAACATAAAGACTGGATTCATATTTATTGAGCCTTGCATAATGCGGGGCATTAGTAAATTTTCTTCTATTTGCTGAAGGACAATACAACCAATAATTACTTGTATGCTCACCCAAATTCCTTGAGGTAAAATAATCAGAGAAACTAAGGTAATTCCAATTGTAGCGCCAATCCCAGGAATCAAATCAAATACACCTGCGATCGCGGCTAAAAAGAGAGCATAAGGAATTTTAAGAAAAATAAATACAATAAATACGGAAATACCAAAAAATAAAGATAACAATAGACGACCCCAAAAGAAGCCTAAAAAGTTTTGCTTGATTGCCAAAGTCAGCTTTCTACCAACATTTTTCGGGAAAACTTTGATAATAAAATCCCAAACTTTTTTACCATCTAGTAACATAAAAAAAGCTACCACGGCAATCAAAATTAAATCAACTAAATTAGTTAATAAAATTTGAAAAATTGTCCATCCCGTACCAATTCCCGCTAAAAATTGATTGCGTAGTTCCTCCTCAATTACTTGAAAATTAACCTTCAAATTGAATCTAGTTAGAATGTTTTGTAATGTGTCTAACAGGGAAATAACATATTCAACAAATTGAGGTGCTTGTTCCAGTATTTGTTGAAATTGAGATAATATAGCAAAACCTAGAGTGGCTATCAACCCAACCAAACCTAGTAAACTTATTAAAAAAACCACAAGAACTGCTATGCCATGTGGTACAAACCGTTCCGACCATTTCACTGGATAACTCAGCAAAAATGCCAAAATTCCAGCAAATATAAAAATGATAATCACTGTGGAAAAATAAGCCAAAACTTGCACAATTGCCCAACCCAGAGCTAATAGTAATACATAGCGGATCAATTTTGTATTATTCAGTTGTTCCCAAAACCTTTTGATGCTTGGCTCATTCATAATTTAGATAAATTTTAGATTATTATATTTGTGTATGCTCATCGTTAATATCTTCTGAAAATAATTGTGCTAATTAATTTGAGATAATTACATCTGCCTACGGTGACGTTTTGCGGATGAAATGACTAATACTGCCGTGAAATCAAAAGTCAAAAGTCAAAAAGCTTATAAGATGCCGTTAAGAATATGACTAAATAATATGATAACCAATTCCCTAAAGATTGCCCTTTTACGTCAGATATAGATAACTTATTGACTGATAATCATGGGGAATGTGCAGGATAAGGATGATGCAGATTGAGGCGACACAATTTTAAATTAGGGATTATTTAAAATCAAGGATAATGGTGGGTGAGGCTTTCGCTCTGACGTAGCCATTACCCACTTTACAATTTTGATAGCTTTTCCATGAGTTCCAATTCAGCATTGTGTAACGCGATCGCCTATCATATTTCTACCACTCCTCAAAGGCGAATTACTTTCGCTGAATTTATGGATCTGGCTTTATATCACCCTGAACACGGTTACTATTCCAGTCATGCTGTGAAAATTGGATTTCAGGGTGCTGATTTTTTTACTTCGCCTCATCTCGGTGCCGATTTTGGCGAGTTACTGGCGGAACAATTTTGGCAGATGTGGGAGATTTTAGCTCGTCCTGTACCTTTTTCTTTAGTGGAAATGGGAGCCGGTCAAGGACTGCTGGCTATGCACATCCTCAATTACTCTGGGCTACATCATCCAGATTTTTTTGCGGCGTTGGATTATGTGATTGTGGAGAAGTCGCCAGGATTTCAGCGAGAACAGCAGCAACGCTTGCAAGATTTTACTGTCCGTTGGTGCAGTTTAGCAGATATCCCTTCTGACTCAATTACTGGCTGCTTTTTTTCTAATGAATTGGTGGATGCTTTGCCTGTGCATCAGTTTATTTTAGTAGATGGGGAAATGCACGAAGTTTATGTGACAACCGGAAAAGATGATTCTGAGCCGTTTGTGGAAGTGACGGGAGAACTTTCTACACCTGAACTGCAAAAATATCTGGATTTAGTCGAGATTGATTTAACTTCTCGTGGTTATGAACATGGCTATCGCAGCGAAATTAATTTAGCTGCTGGTGACTGGTTGAGTATTGTAGCCGACCGCTTGCATCGGGGGTATGTGTTAACTATTGATTATGGCTACCCAGCTCATCGTTATTATAATCCCAGGCGTTCGCAAGGAAGTTTACAATGCTACTACAATCATCGCCACCACAATAATCCTTATATCAACGTCGGGACGCAAGATATTACTGCCCATGTTGATTTTACAGCTTTGGAACGCTGGGGCGATCGCTTCAAGTTAGAAAAAATTGGGTTTATCCAGCAAGGTTTATTTTTAATGGCTTTGGGTTTAGGCGAGCGTATTTCAGCCATTTCTCAGCAAGAATTACCCCTTTCACAACTTCTACAACGACGAGAGGCATTACACCAACTCATAGACCCTACAGAATTAGGTAACTTTGGAGTGCTAATTCAAAGCAAAGGACTCCAGCCGACAGAAATAGCTCAACCACTAAAAGGACTAACGATACCAAGCTAAAATACCAAAAAGCTAAGAATGCTATCTGATGCCGATATAGATTAGCATGGCATTGATTACTGTGCAGATAAATTCAACAGGAAAGTATTAATTATGACGGCGCATGAACTTTTTTTATTGATAACACTACTTAGCCCCGGCATTTTACTATCGGTGATTATTATGGTGACATTTGCCGCAGGTGGCTAATTTTTAGTCAGTTATCAGTGAACAGTGAACAGTTATCACTGGACAAAGATAATTGTTCACTAAGCGTACAATCAAACATACGACTAGCTACACCTGTAATAAAGGAACGTAAAAAATGAAGGTGGCATTTCTGGGAACTGGACTCATGGGATTACCAATGGCTCAACGGTTGTTAGCAGCCAACATCGAGCTAGTAGCCTACAATCGCACCCCAGAAAAATTAGCCCCATTACAGGCAGCTGGTGCGGAAATTGCCCTACATCCCCGCCAAGCAATTCGTGCGGCTGATTGCATTATTCTCATGTTGACTAACGCCGCAGCAATTTATCATGTTTTGCTTTCTGATACCTCTTGGCGAACTCTAGAAGGACGCACTGTAATTCAGATGGGGACTATTACTCCTACAGAAAGCCAAGAAATTAGAGATGCCGTAATTGGTGGCGGTGGCGAGTATATAGAAGCTCCCGTATTAGGTAGTATTCCCGAAGCAAAGGCTGGCAAGTTGATTGTGATGGTAGGCGCTGAACCTGAACAATATCAACGCCATTTAAAACTACTGCAAAATTTTGGTTCCAAACCTGTACTTGTAGGTTCGGTAGGAGCTGCGTCCGGTGTGAAGTTGGCACTCAATCAACTAATAGCTTCCCTAACAACTAGCTTTGCGCTGAGTTTAGCTTTTGTTGAGCGTCAAGATATCGACATAGATTTATTTATGCAAATCCTGCGTGAAAGTTCGCTTTATGCGCCTACCTTTGACAAAAAATTGCGGCGGATGTTGGATGGCAATTATACTAATCCCAATTTCCCCACAAAACACTTGCTCAAAGATACAGATTTGTTTATCTCAGAAGCCAAATCTCTGGGTTTGGATCTGGGAAGTATTGAAGCTGTGCGCCAACTTGTGCAAACAGCCGTAAAAATGTCCTTTGCTAATGATGACTACTCTTCCATATTTTCCGCTATTAATCAATGGGGAGAAGCAAGTGGGGAGTAGAAGAGGCAGGGGGGTAGGGGAGAAGAGGCAGGGGGGCAGGGGGCAGGGTGCAGGGGGAAAGTTTTTTCCAACCCCCAGATCCTAGAAACTAATACAGCATGGCGTAAATAAGGCAACTCTTGCAAATCAATGAAACGCTTGTAATCTCGGAATTACGAATTACGTTAGCGTAGCTCTCCCGTTCGCGTAGCGTTCCGCAGGAAAGGGAGCATTACGAATTACGAATTACACTACAACCACACCTAGCGCTCCTCCTAATGCGGCAAATACGGCTGAAACGAAGGCTGTGGCAAATAACCACCAAGATGCTGTGGCGGCGGCTTTGCGGGTTTCTTCTGCTTGCAGTTGGGCTTGATGCTTGACTTCTTCTAGACGGCGTTGGGTTTCGTGCTGTATGCGTTCGGCACGTTGCAATACTTTGTTGCGTGCGCTTTCAATTTGGTCAATAACTCGGTTGACATCTGCTTCAGATATGTCTTCACGGGAACTGAGAATCGCCACTAGGGTGTCGCGGTCGAAATGTGACAGGCGATCGCGTAACGCTTCAAACCCTGCTTGTGGATCATCAAAAAAGGTGCGAATATCCCGCTTAATGCCATCATAGTTGAGTTCTGGGCGTTCTAAGGAGTTGAGATAGTTACGAATCCGGGCAAAAATCCCTTCTACGACATCTTGAATGCGCCGTTGAATCCCCCTGACTTGTTCTACAAATTGATCCCGCACGGAGACGATATTATCAGCAATTCTGGCGGCTTCTGCATCGGTCATATCTTCCCGAATTTTTAGCAAAGCAATTACTGTGTCACGGTCGAAATGTGCGAGGCGATCGCTCAAGGTTTCCATGCCCACGCGCGGATCATGCAACAATAATTGTACGTCGCGTTTAATCGCTTCTGGGTTGAGTTCTGCTTTCCCTGTTTGCTGCAAATACTCTGACAAATAAGCTTGGAATGTTTCTAGTCTTTGCTGTGTGCGGGTAGCTAAACGCCGAGGCGCGCGCACAATATTCCGAATGGAAGTTTGCACAGAATCAATGATTTCATTAACTTGCTCTTCACTCAAGTCTCGCCGTTGACTGAGTAACTGGACTAAAGTATCTCGGTCTACCTGAGACAAGCGACGGCGCAGAGCGACAACTCCTTCTCTGGGTTGTGCAAATAGTCTGGTAAAATCTCGTTGAATGCCTTCAGGATTTAATTCTTCTTTGCCTGTGTTTCGTAAGTAATCGGCAATGGTCGCGGTTACAGATTCGTACTGTTCCTGGGCTTTGTGTGCTAAAGCTTCAGGTGTATGGCGGATATTATGCCAAGAGTCTTCCACCGCATCAATAATTTGATTAACTTGTTGTTCACTCAAGTCTTGGCGTTGACTCAATAACTGTACTAAAGTATCACGGTCAAAGCGAGCTAATCGCGCACGCATGGCAATTATTCCCGATTGGGGATCTTTTAGCAGCCTTTGAATATCGGCGCGAATCGCATCAGGATTTAACTCGGCTTTGCCAGTATTTCGTAGATATGATTCTACATTCAACCATAAAGTTTCGGCTTGATATTTGGCTTGTTCTGCCAATCCTTGAGATTCTACCAAAACGCGATCGCGCTGGGTTTCTAATTCGTTGAGAATCGGGTCTACTTCTTCTGCTTGAATATCATTGCGTGCTAACAAGATTTCCCGCATTTCCTGACGGTCAAATTGTGAAAATCGCAGCGATAGAGTTTCGTAATCGGTTTCGGAATCTTCTAGTAATGGTTTAAAGTTTTGTTCAATTCCTTCTGGAGTCAATTCTGCTTTATTGGTAACAAGGAGATAACTTTCTACTCGCCTTTGTAAGTCTTGTGCAATTTCTCTTTGTTCCGCAGCACTAACAATGATTAATACTTCTTGACGGACAGTTTCTAACTGGTCAGCAATCCTTTGGATTTGTGCTTGGGTTAGTAGTCCCCGTTGTTGCAAGGTATTGGCAAAATCTTGGCGAGAAAGCTGCTCTAGTTCACTTTTAACTATACCAGGGTCGGCGGCAGGGTCATAGATGACATGACGAAATTCTTCGGCAATTCTCTCTGGACTCAATTGCCAAGAGTATGTATTGAGTAGATAGTTTTCCACATCAGCCCGAATGGGGCTATAGGGTTCTGATGGTATCGGTAAACCTAGTTTATCAGCTTGTGCGGTGACTTTTTCTTTAGCTGTGGTGAGCGATCGCCAAATTTTTTCCACATCAATATCAGATAAATCAGCCCTTCCTAACACAATACCAGTCAATGCGGTGATTCCCTGTTGTAAAGTCTGCTGCATCAGACCGGGTTTTTCTGCTGTTGCTTGTTCAGAAGTCCGTGTTTCTGCAATTAACCGATCCAATTTGGTGTTGAGTTCATCTGTCTTCGCTTGTCCTGGTGGCAGTGACTTGAGATAATTTACTAACTCACCTAAGTTGTCTCGGATGGGTTTTTGCTGACTTACTACCTGCTGCCAGACATTGTATAGCGTATCGGTAATCCGGTTAACATCTCGTTGAGAAAGATCGGTACGACTGCTAACTAAATCAATAAATTTTTGACGGTCAATGTGGCGCAGGTCTGGACTTCCAGCAATGGCTTGCAATTGTGGGTCTTTGAGTAAGCCTTCAAAATCTCTGCGAATCTTGGATAAATCTAATTCTGGGGGACGTAGCTGTTCTAAATAATCTTCTATATTTTCCCGAATACTACCAGGATCAACAGCATGACCTATTTCTCGACGCACAGCAGAGGCCGCAGCTTCAGCCGTTGCGACTACCTGCTGATTTACTGCTTTCGCACCTAACGCAGCCGTAGCAGTCCCGATAATCGCTTGAAAACCGGAAGTGGCGGAATTGACTACCGACCCAACTAAGGAACCCACGGTAGTGGAACTCACCCACACCAGCAGCAAAAAGTATGCACCCCAAATAACTAATCCCAAAATCGCGCCCAGTCTGGGATCTAAAACCAGTAGACTTAATTTAACGGCGAGAAAGCAAGCAATTAATAAAGCGATCGTCACAGTTACTAATGTCCACAAACCCAGTGTTGTGCCAATTTTGCGAATCGTACCTCTGAAACTTCCCACTTCCCCCACAACTGCATCTGAGTCGGATGGCCGCCCCAAGTAGGAAATACCAGCTGCGACGGAGAGGTTAGTTAATAATAGTTGGAATGCAAAAGCGAGGATCACACCAGAGATTAAAGCGACAAAAAAGCGCGGCCCAGAATTGAGAACTGATGCTTGCGCTGGTGTAATCCCCGTGGGAACTACTGGAATCTGTGCTATCCACAGTAGTGGGTTGTAGACTCCTAGTATGTTTTCCGTACATTGAAACATTATATTTCCTTTTTCTAAGTTGAAGTTTGGGGAGGATGAGGAATTTCATCTATTTATTCGGTGTATCTATGGCAATACCCATTCTTGATCACTTTCAGAATCCTGGAATTTAGCCATTTCACGCATCCATCTAAAGTTTGAAAAACATATCTAACGCTAGATAGAAGTTTTACTATCTAACAGTGTAAAATTGTTGAAATTATTCAATTTTATGAAATTAAAATTTCATTAATTCTAGGATAATAGGTGATGATTCTACATCCCTTTTAACCACAAACTCTTGTGTTTAAATTATAGAAATATTATTTTCGCTCAAGTGTTAATTTACATTTATTTATAATTAGATTTTTTATCACCTCCCCAAGATGGAGATGCCCATACATATAAATTTTTGATAATCGTCCACAAGAGGTGTGTGTAGTTTGTACCCACAGATGGAAAGCAATTTACTGATTAATAGGTAAATTAAAGTTAAGCAATAAATAATTTAGGACAAAAAACATGGAAACTCGAGAGACTCGCCCTTCCACTGATTTACCACCAGTTGCACTGGAATACAATGGCAGAGATCGCAACGCATTTCTGTTTGGCTGGACTCCTCAAGCCGAACTGTGGAATGGTCGGTTTGCAATGATTGGCTTTCTTGCCTATTTACTTTGGGATTTAGCTGGATATAGTGTTCTCAGGGACGTGCTACATCTCATTGGTTATTAATGATTAAATTTGAAGAATTAGTTTGATTTTGGAGTAAAAAAATGGAAACTAGAGAAACTCGTCCTTCCACTGATTTACCACCAGTTGCTAAAGCTTATAATGGTGTAGACCGCAACGCCTTTTTGTTTGGTTGGAATCCTCAAGCCGAACTATGGAATGGTCGGTTAGCAATGATTGGCTTTCTGGCTTACCTACTTTGGGATTTAGCTGGATATAGTGTCCTCCGCGACATCCTCCACATTATTAGATATTAACCTGACAGGAGGAGCTAAAATATATTGTTGATAAATTCCCACTAAAAATTGATGTGAATCACTCTTCGATAATATAAATTTAAGAAGGCGGAACCGAAATCGGTGGCCGCCTTTTGAATGGATGGATCTGTACTATACTTGCTAAAATTATTTTATCTGTAAGTTTATTCAACTACTCCAAACGCACTTTAAAATAATGGATTTTAGTCTATTACTGGCTGAAAAGACTGATATCATTCTCAATCAATGGGTGGCAGCAGTTCTGAAAGATAGAAAAATTGAAAGTGCCGAAGATTTACCTTATACAGCCATCCAAAATGATCTTCCCGATGTCTTAAAAGCAATGGTAACAGTGCTTTCAATGTCTCAGGGTAATGATATTCAATCGATAGTTACGGCCAGTTGGCATCATGGAATTCTTCGGGCTAAACAAGGTTTTGACCAGGCAGAAATTACTCATGAGTATCATTTACTCAGAGTAGTAATATTTAATACTCTTGAACCAGCCCTATTGCAAGGAACAGCTTCAGAAATTATCCGTTCTATGCGTTTGATTGATGCTGTTATAGACGAAGCGATCGCACAGTGTGTTAATAGTTATATTGAAGAACGCTTACAAGAATTAAAGCAGTTGCATTCGTCATTAACGCTTCATAATCAGCAACTAAATCGCTTAGTGATCGCAAACCAAGATCATATTTCTCAACTCGCCCATGATCTTAAACATCCATTAAGTTCGATTATTGGTTACTCAGATTTATTTTTACGCCAACAACGCAAAAAGCCAGAAGTAAAAGACAACTACACCAACCTTGAACATATTGAGAGAGTATTACGCAATGGTAGACAATTACTCCGTTTGATTAACGATGTCCTCGAAATTTCCCGATTTGATGCAGGTCAGATAAAACTTAACCCCGCACTGATTAATGTCCGGGAATTAATCAACAATGTGTGTGAAATGTTGCAGCCTTTAGCTGATGAAAAAAAATTAAAACTGGTAGTGGATTACGATAGCATACCAAAAAAAATAGTCACCGATGAATTTCAATTGCAGCAAATCATGATTAATCTGGTGAGTAATGGGATTCGATATACAGATTCTGGGACTATTAGCATACAATGTCACTTACTAGATAACAATCAGTGGGCGATCGCAGTTTCTGACACAGGAATTGGCATGACACCAGAAAACCAAACCCGAATATTTGATCCCTACTTTCGCGCTAATTCTAGTAATCGGTCTTATCTTCCCGATAGTACAGGGTTAGGATTAGCAATAGTTTCGCGTTTAGTAAAACTATTACAAGGTAAAATTGATTTAGTTTCTGAAGTCGGAGTTGGTTCCACCTTCACAGTAACTATGCCTTTAGAACTAGAGTGATTAAAGATTAAAAACATCACAAAAACCATATTTTTTCAAATTAGCTAATTAATTTTGCTGCCGACTTTATATCAAAATTTTTTCATCACATAAGCAACGCGAAGAAACACCCTCGTAACTGAGAAAAAATACGCCAAAATGATGATGTAAACTCTTTTTCTTTGCGCCTTTGCGCCTCTGCGTGAGAAAAACTCTTAACTTCATGTACCAAAAATTGCTATGCTAACAACTGTGACCAGCTATTTTGCCAACCATGCCCGCGCCCACGATTAACCCCACAATCACAGCCTTTCCCTTGACAGCTGTAGTCGGTCAAGAAGCCATAAAAATAGCCTTACTATTAGCAGCAGTCGATCCCGGTTTGGGAGGAGTAGCGATCGCAGGCCGTCGCGGTACGGCAAAATCAGTCATGGCTCGTGCTATCCACGCCTTACTACCACCCATCGAAGTTGTTCAAGGCTCAATCAGTAACTGCGACCCCACCCACCCAGAAGATTGGGATGATTATCTGTTTGCTGAGTATGGAGACAAAGATATTCAAGATGTCCCCACCCAAATTATTCCTGCACCCTTTATCCAGATTCCTTTAGGAGTGACAGAAGATAGACTCCTGGGTTCTGTGGATGTAGAAAAATCAGTCCAGCAAGGTGATACTATTTTTCAGCCTGGGTTACTCGCTTCAGCTAACCGGGGTGTGTTGTATGTAGATGAACTGAATTTATTAGATGATCAAATCTCCAATCAGCTTTTAACAGTATTATCTGAAGGACGCAACCAAATTGAACGGGAAGGAATTAGTTTTCAGCATCCTTGCAAATCCTTATTTATCGCCACCTATAATCCAGAAGAAGGCGCACTACGAGAGCATTTACTCGATAGAATTGCCATTTCTCTGTCTGCTGACGGTGTACTGGGCTTAGATCAAAGAGTATCAGCTGTAGAGCAAGCGATCGCCTATTCTAAATCTCCCCAAGTATTTCTCCAGCAATACGAAGAAGACTTAGACTCACTCAAAACCCAAATCCTTCTAGCACGGGAATGGTTGAAAGAAGTCACCATCACCCAAGAACAAATTGCCTATTTAGTCGATGAAGCAATTAGGGGAGGAGTCCAAGGACATCGGGCTGAATTATTCGCCGTGCGTGTGGCTAAAGCTGCGGCCGCTTTAGAAGGAAGAACAACAGTCAACGCCGAAGATTTGCGCCGGGCTGTGGAATTGGTAATTGTACCACGTTCCACAATCGTCCAGACCCCACCACCAGACCAACCACCACCACCCCCACCCCCACCACCTCAAAATCAAGACGAAGAAGACCAGCAAGAACAAGAAGACGACGAAGAAGACAAGGAAGAACAGGAACAAGACGAACAACAACCCCCCGACATTCCAGAGGAATTTGTATTTGATCCTGAAGGGGTAATTTTGGATGAGAGTGTGCTTTATTTTGCCCAAATGGCAAAACGACAAGGCAAATCTGGTAATCGTAGCATTATTTTCTCTGATGACCGGGGACGCTACATTAAACCCATGTTACCCAAAGGGAAAGTCCGCCGCATTGCGGTAGATGCGACCTTGAGGGCGGCTGCACCTTATCAAAAAGCTAGAAGGGAAAGACAGCCCAATAAAAAAGTTATTGTCGAGCAAGGTGATATTCGTTCCAAACGTTTAGTACGCAAAGCCGGAGCCTTAGTAGTATTTGTAGTGGATGCTTCTGGTTCAATGGCTCTTAACCGGATGCAATCAGCCAAGGGTGCTGTACTACAACTTTTAACAGAAGCTTACCAAAACCGTGACCAAGTAGCCTTGATTCCCTTCCGAGGAGAACAAGCAGAAGTTTTATTACCTCCAACACGTTCCATAGCCTTAGCCCGTAATCGTCTAGAAAGGCTACCTTGTGGCGGTGGTTCGCCTCTAGCACATGGTTTAACTCAAGCAGTCCGTGTGGGTGTAAATGCCCAAATGAGTGGTGATATTGGGCAAGTTGTAATTGTGGCTATCACTGATGGACGGGGTAATATTCCCTTGGCGCGTTCCTTGGGTGAACCGTTAGAACCAGGTGAAAAACCAGATATTAAAGCCGAATTGTTAGAAATTGCCGCAAGAATTCGAGCCTTGGGGATGCAACTATTGGTAATTGATACTGAGAGTAAATTTGTGTCTACTGGTTTTGCAAAAGAGTTATCGCAAACAGCCGCAGGTAAGTATTATCATTTGCCGAAAGCCAGTGATAAAACCATTGCTGCTATGACTAAAGGTGCGATCGCTGATTTAAAATCAAGATAATTAGTCATTAGTCATTAGTCATTAGTCATTAGTCCTTGTTAAGATTTTTAACTCTTAACTCTTGACTCTTAACTCTTGACTCTTAACTCTTAACTCTTAACTCAGCACTCAGCACTCAGCACTCAGCACTCAGCACTCAGCACTCTTAACTCTTAACTCAGCACTCAGCACTATTCAAAACCCTGTAGGGACTGTTTGTGGTTGTAAATAGCAAATTAGATCCTGAATGCCTTTTTGCAAATATCGTGTTACTGTCATTGGACTAGTGCCAATACTTTTCGCCGCATCTTTACGAGAAAGTTCCTTTAAAAACACCATTTCCACAGCCATCCGGGGCTTGTCTTCCAACATATTAATTGCTCCTTGGAGTTGTTGCCGTTCTTCATCTTGCTGCTGAAGCGCAGTAGAACGAGGACAAGGAAGCGCCTCACCCAGTGTTATTTGGCAATCCACGTAATGGGCTGCGGTAGCGTCTAAACTTAAAGGCATCCGATTTTGAGATGCTAACTTTGTTTCTTGCCATTCTTGGACAGAGACTTGCAGTTGCTCGGCAATTTCAGTATCTCTGGGAGAGCGACCCAAAGAAATTGATAATTCTTTACGAATTTTTTGCCCCTCGTTATATAGTTCTTGCCAACGACGGGGGATTTTTAATAGACTACTGCGATCGCGTAAAAAGTGCAGCATCTCGCCGCGAATATATGGCACAGCAAAGGAACTAAACGCATATCCTTGGCTAGGGTCGAAGCGTTCAATAGCTCTAATCAAACCGAAATAACCAATTTGTTCTAAATCTTCATAAGGTTCATTACATTGATGGCTGAATTTATGAGCTATCTTTCTGACTAAGCCAGTATGTAACTGTACAAGTTGATTACGAAGTTTAATAGAGGGACTTTGGTGGTATGAGTGCAATAACTCCATACCATCAATTCGCATAGAGGTTTCACAGGTTGCCATATAAAAATTCCTTGTTTATAACTCTTTTTTTCTCAAAAAAATGGAGTTGCGTATATTGCCTTCAAATCTCTCATTATTTTCCTTAGTCGAGGCTGAATAAACCATCGTCGTTTTACTGAAATTAGGGAAAGTCTTACTAGAGTCATCGGTAATTTTACGCATATTTTATTTTTTTTGGCTGTTGCTAGTTATTTTATGTTGCCAAATTAATAATTGTTCCCCAAAAAATGTTGAGTTTTTGCAACAGAAGCCAACTATTTATGTTGAAAAATGTATACCTTACCCCATGGCCGTATTTTTACCTGCGCGAAACCAAGCCTGATACTCAGTTGAAGAAAGCAACAGTATTTAGTGAACTTTGGCTGTTCACGACAAAAGTTGGTAAAAATGGAAATAAACCGGATATTCATTTCAAAAAATCAACCTATGAGCAATACCAGCAACTTTCGTGACGCTATTCGTGAGGCTAGAACTCAAGCCCTCATTGGCCCGAATGTCATTGCCAATGCCTTACCCTTTGTCGGTGGAGGTCTTATGCTAACCGCCTTGGGAAGCTATGGCGGTTTGGGGGTTCTTCGTACCAACCCCGGTATTTTCTTTCCCAGCTTTATTGGTGCAATGATTGTGCAGTTAATTCTGTTTTTTGTTGCCCGAAATGTTGCGGAAAAAGGTAACAAAGGTTTGGCACTGCCTCTACTAGCAACCTATAGTCTCTTATCTGGATATACCCTGAGTGGCTTAGTATTCGTGGCCTTGCAAACCCAAGGTGTTGGCATTCAAGGCATTGGTTTAGCTGCCCTTGGTTGTGGCGTTACCTTCATTGTGGCTCGTCAAATTGGTTCCAATCTCTCCGAAAAAGATGGGATGGCTTTAACAAAAACCATCAGTCTGGGTGTAATTGCCTTGGTTGTTGTCTGTCTTGTTCAATTTGCATTTGCCATGTTTGGTGTGTACACACCCAGTTGGTTAGAAATCGGTATTTCAGGTTTAGGGGTTTTCCTGTTTATTGGCGTATCTGTGGTTGATTTCTACATCTTGCCTCGGACTTATAGTGATGACCAATATCTACCTGCTGCTTTGTCGATGTACCTTACCTACGTCAATTTGTTTGTGTTTATCTTGCGGTTGCTAATTGCCTTGAATGGTCGTGATTGAGCGTCACTAGAAATAATCAAAATTCATCATTAATTGTCCACCGTGGTTACTGTTGATCAACCACGGTTTTTTGTGGCAAGATAAAGAAAGGCAATTTTATACTATAATGGTGAATTGACCTTCTTTAGCAAGTACTATGGAAGTATTAGAACTCAAACGCGAAATCGAAATATTGTCTGGTCGTCTGGGTAAAGCCCAGGACTATCTTTGACATCCCTGCACTGACTGCCAAAATACAAGATTTAGAACAAATAGCAGCACAGCCAGAATTGTGGGACGACCAAACTCAAGCACAACAAACGCTGCAAGAACTTAACGACCTTAAAGCCCACCTCCAACAATACGAGCAGTGGCGTTCTAGTCTGGAAGATACCAAAGCAGTTGTGGAACTATTGGAGTTAGAAACTGACGAAGCACTATTGCAAGAGGCAGAATCTACAGTTACCAAGCTCAATCGTGAACTTGACCAGTGGGAATTACAACAGTTACTTTCTGGCCCCTATGATGTTGAAGGGGCAGTCTTGACCATTAATGCTGGTGCTGGTGGCACAGATGCCCAAGATTGGGCTTTTATGCTGATGCGGATGTATACCCGTTGGGCAGAATCCCACGGATACAAAGTCAGTTTATCTGAAGAATCAGAGGGTGATGAAGCTGGGATTAAATCAGCCACTCTGGAAATTACTGGTCGCTACGCTTATGGTTATCTCCGCTCGGAAACAGGCACACATCGCTTAGTACGCATTTCGCCCTTTAATGCTAATGGTAAGCGGCAAACCAGTTTTGCCGGAGTGGAAATCATGCCACAGTTAGACAACTCCGTACAACTGGATATTCCCGAAAAAGATTTGGAAATTACTACATCCAGAGCTGGCGGCAAAGGTGGGCAGAATGTCAATAAAGTAGAAACAGCAGTCCGAATTGTTCATTTACCCACTGGTCTAGCTGTGCGTTGTACAGAAGAACGCTCTCAACTGCAAAATAAAGACAAAGCCCTTGCCCGTCTTAAGGCTAAACTGTTGGTCATTGCCAGAGAGCAAAGGGCGCAAGAAGTGGCTGAAATTAGAGGTGATATGGTGGAAGCTTCTTGGGGCAACCAAATTCGTAACTATGTGTTTCACCCTTACCAAATGGTTAAGGATTTGCGTACAAACGTGGAAACCACTGCCATATCTGATGTCATGGATGGCGACCTTGATGCGTTTATCCAAGCCTATCTCCGCCAAGAAAACCAGCTAGTAGAAAGTACTCCTATATAGGGAGGGGCAGGGAGCAGGGAGAAGAGGCAGGGGGCAGGGAGCAGGGAGCAGGGGGTAAGAAACTTACTCAGCACTCAGCACTTTCCCACTCAGCACTCAGCACTCAAAATAGGCACACTGGCAATAGAATCTTAGGTAAACTGTTACATTTATATATAAAAGAGATTTGTGATCAAATATGAGTAACTCACCAACAGAATCCAAGCCTAGCTACGTGAAACTGGCCATGCGAAACATGGTACGTAAGGGAGGCACTTCCATAAAACATTTTGGACTAACTGCTATAGGGCTTTTAGCTGTTTTCGTAGGTCTTGCTTACCTAACTCACTAACAACAAACCAAAGTTAAAAGCTGTGAGGAGAGTTTAAAATTGGTGCAAGTTGAACTAGATGTACAGGATTTGTTTTATGAATCTTCAACCATAGAAGCTCTTGAGATTGGAAATAACGATAATCGAATTGCTACGGAAACTTGGGAAAACTGGTTTAATCGCTGGCTGGAAACTCTACATCCTCATCTTCCGCCAGCGCCAAGTTATGAAATAGGGTTGCGTTTAACAGATGATGCAGAAGTTCAGTCATTGAATGCTCAATATCGTCATCAAGATAAACCCA
This sequence comes from Nodularia sp. UHCC 0506, assembly GCF_034931045.1. Classification (NCBI taxonomy): domain Bacteria; kingdom Bacillati; phylum Cyanobacteriota; class Cyanophyceae; order Nostocales; family Nodulariaceae; genus Nodularia; species Nodularia sp. UHCC 0506. The sequence goes on along the minus strand of NZ_JAYGHH010000003.1, from coordinate 71,000 downwards.
CAGATGTTTTGTCTTTTGCGGCTTTAGAGGTAGATTTTCCTCAAAGTCCGGAAATGGTTGATGCACCTTTGTATCTAGGTGATATTGTGATTTCGGTAAATACGGCTCAACGTCAAGCTCAACAGCAGGGGCATAGTTTGCTAACCGAATTAGCTTGGTTAACAGCTCACGGGCTACTACATCTGTTGGGTTGGGATCATCCAGATGAAGAGCAGTTGATGCAAATGCTAAAGCAGCAAGTAATATTACTGAAGACAATTAGTATTGATATTGACATAGAATATTAGGGATACTTTATGTCTGTAAGTGTTTATAATACTTCTGTAGAAAAATACTTCCAACTTGATTGCATCATCAAAAATCGTAAAATCAGTGAGATTTTTCTGTAATTACTTTATTGTTCTGTTTTTAAGCTTATGTCCCAACAAGTTTCCCCTCCATCAACACCAAACTGTCTACCAACACTAGTCACTAAGGAACGGGAACTGTCCTGGCAAGTTGCTTCTAATTTATTCATCAGCTTTAAATATGCCTGGGCTGGAATCAGCTACAGTTTTCATACTCAACGCAACTTTCGTATCCACCTCAGTGTTGGTGCCTTAGCGATCGCTTTAAGCATTTTCTTACATTTACAAGCAATAGAAATTGCCGTCATTACTATCACCAGTGGTTTAGTGTTGGCATTGGAATTACTGAATACAGCGATTGAGTCTCTTGTAGACTTAACAGTGAAGCAGACTTATCATGAGTTGGCGAAAATTGCCAAAGATTGCGCTGCTGGTGCTGTGCTAGTCTCCGCCTTAGTCGCTGTATTGGTTGGAGGTACGCTCTTGTTACCGCCTTTAGTGATTTTAATTATGTCAAATTTCTAGCTTGGTTTCTTCTCCTACCCTGATAATATTTTATAGGTGGGCATAGATTGTCAATGTCTTCTTGATATCGGCTTCAGGCAGGACATCCATTAATATGTCTGGATTATTTGCAATGATTAATAACTATAGCAAAGTGCTTAGTGCTGAGTAGAAACCAAGTTGCTTCAAGGCTTTCAGAAATCAAGAATGGCCTAACCTCCTTGGCGGTTGCTATAAAAATAGTATGGGGTGATATCAACCAGGAGTTATAAGCTTTGATTATAGTCATCGATAATTATGATAGTTTTACATATAATTTGGTGCAGTATTTAGGAGAACTAGCAGCAGATTTCCCTGTAGCATCGGATATTAAAGTTTTTCGTAACGACAAAATCACAGTAGACGAGATTCGAGTATTAAATCCTGATCTTGTAGTCATTTCTCCTGGGCCTGGTCGTCCAGAAAACGCCGGAATTTCCCAAGATTTGATTAAACAACTAGGTCATAACTTACCAATTTTGGGTGTTTGTTTAGGGCATCAAAGCATTGGTCAAGTATTTGGTGGTAAAATCGTTTCGGCCACAGATTTAATGCATGGTAAAACTTCTCAGGTGTCTCACACTGGAGTCGGTGTTTTCCAGGGGTTAGAAAATCCGATGGTCGCAACCAGGTATCATAGTTTAGTGATTGACCGTGACACCTGCCCAGAAGTTCTAGAAATTACTGCTTGGGTTGAAGATGGCACCATTATGGGAGTGCGACACCGGAACTATCCTCACATTCAAGGAGTCCAGTTTCATCCAGAGAGTGTTTTAACATCTTTAGGAAAGCAGTTATTACGCAATTTTCTGGAACAATTAGAGTCAAGAGAGTAATTAATGAAACGACGAGAATTGATGGGCTATGCTGGGGCAGGTTTAGTCACAGCACTGGTTACTAATTTGGGTTCCCACCTGAAAGCTGATGCGCAATCTAGCGGTTTATCAGTTCAGTGGTTGGGTCATACTTGCTTTTTATTTACTGGTGGCGGAGTGAGGATTCTTGTCAATCCATTTCACACAGTCGGCTGTACAGCTGGCTATCGTTCACCAAAAGTCACAGCAGATTTAGTCTTAATAAGTAGTCAATTATTAGATGAAGGTGCAGTAGATGGACTACCAGGAAACCCGAAGTTAGTCTATGCGCCTGGTGCTTACGAGTTTCAAGGTATAAGATTACAGGGAATTGCTATAGACCATGACCGCAGAGGTGGTAGGCAATTTGGGATAAATACGGCTTGGCGTTGGCAGCAAGGGGGAATTAATATCTTGCATCTAGGAGGCGCGGCTGCACCTATTTCCACTGAACAAAGAATTTTGATGGGTCGTCCTGATGTGGCGTTAATTCCAGTGGGAGGCAGTGATAAGGCGTATAATGCCCAAGAAGCCAAGCAGGCCACTGAGGTGTTAAATCCTCGGTTGATAATTCCCACTCACTACCGTACACAGGCTGCTGATCCTGCTGCTTGTGATATTGTGCCAGTGGATGAATTTTTAAGTTTGATGGAAGGCATGAAAGTACGTCGTGCTAACTCTGATACTGTTGCGATTAATTCTAGTAATCTCCCCGAAAATAGTGAAATTCAGGTTTTAACTTACAAATTTTAATTGATAAATCTTCATTAATAAAAGACCCCACCCCCTAACCCCACCCCGCAAGCGAGGAGGGGAAAAGAAGCATAGGGTTTAAACTGAGTTTAGACTCAGCGCTGATTTAGGCGGTAAACCATTCTGGGGTAAGTCTATTTTCTTCAGCAACAAAAGACTCAGTTGCTGTTGTGCCATTCATCGACCAAATTCTATCTACACCTGTTTGTTGGTCACGCCAGTAGATGTCAGTTGTACCATTAGCATCGAAGTCACCCAATGATAGGGACAAACCAGGAGTAATGCTTGGTAGGAAGGCTTCTGTACTGACTGTTGTACCATTCATCAACCAGGCGGTATTCTCACCAGTTACTTGATTATGCCAGAAGATATCTGTTGTACCATCGCCATTGAAGTCACCAATAGAAGAGGCCCAGGATGAGTCTAGTGTTGCTAACGCTCCTTCAGTGACAAAAATACCATTCATTGTCCAAATCTTGTTCTCACCTGTTTCGCTGTTGCGCCACAGAAGATCAGTTCTAAAGTCACCGTTGAAATCACCTAGGGTAAAGTCCCAAGATGAGTCTTGCGATTGCAGACCAAATTCGGTCTTGTTATTACCATCCATAAACCAGACTGTGTTTTCACCAGTTGTCTGATTGCGCCAGAAGACATCACTTTTGCCGTTACCGTCGAAATCAACAATGGTGGGAGCAAATGTTGTGTCTGTGGTTTCTAGAACGGCTGCATCAATAACTGTGATGCCATCCATTGTCCAGATAGCATTTTGACCACTTTCAGCATTATGCCAGAAAATATCGGTTTTGCGATCGCCATTGAAATCGCCAATGTTAGCCGTCCAAGTTGGGTCAACTGTTTCTAGTGCGATTGTATTGGCAATTCGTGTGCCATCCATTAGCACAATGCGATTCTCACCTGTCGCTTGGTTACGCAATAAGAAATCTGTCTTGCCATCACCGTTGAAATCGGCAATTTTGTAGGACATAGATGATAGGTCATATTGACCCAAGGAAGCCTGTTCGCTAATGCTTGTCCCATCCATAAGGCGAACGATGATTTCACCTGTTTCAGCATTTATCCAAAGTTTATCTGTTTTACCATCAGCGTTGAAATCAGGAACAATCGCTGCACTGGTTAAGTAAGGATTAGGGTTAGGGTTTGCTCCGCCAAATAAATTGGGAATCGTTGGTATAGTATTTAAGGGTGAGGAACTATTGCTACTTGGTAAAGTATTAGTCAATCCGTTGTCTTCATCTGTAGAAAAATAATCTAATAAAGACACTGATTGTTGCAATGATTGAACATATGAACTTTGTTGCTTTTGTTGTCCAAACATGGTTTATCTTATGACTTGTTGTCCTATAAGTTTTACCTGATTTTTTGAATTGGTTTCTGTATTTTAAAAACCTTTTTTCTTATTTCCATATTTCTTTATGAACATTTATTTTTAATAATTATCAGTGTTTCTATACATTTATTTTTTTTAGCGAATGATTTCTAATACTCCTGATTAATTATCATGATTTATGGACAATTAGCTAATATTTATTAATCCTAATTATCATGAAAAGACTATATTTAATTAGCGGCTATTTTGGCAGAGATACGGTTACTTTAAATACATGAAAAGCATAGCTTTTGAATTCAAGCCAAAGATTAATCTAAGTGTAAGTAATTAATGCCAGAAATATTGGTTAAAATAATTGAAATTAGACACAAGTTCCTCTAGTCTAAATTTGTCGGAAGTGTAGAATAATATTAAAATTTACAAATTGATTAGCTATGCAAGCAGAATACCAACAGCGTCGCGATCGCTTAATGGCAAAAATTGGTAATGGTACGGCGATTTTTCGGAGTGCGCCAATGGCCGTCATGCACAACGATGTGGAATACACTTATCGCCAAGACAGTGATTTTTTCTATCTAACTGGTTTTAATGAACCGCAAGCAGTTGCAGTATTAGCACCACATCATGCAGAACATCGGTTTGTGTTGTTTGTTCAACCGAAGGATCGAGAAAAGGAAGTTTGGACTGGTTATCTTTGCGGGGTGGATGCAGCCAAGGAAAAGTATGGTGCTGATGCAGCTTACCCCATCGCTGAACTAGAGGAAAAGTTGCCTCAGTATTTGGAAAAGGCTGATCGCATTTACTATCATTTAGGACGCGATCGCACTTTTAATGATACAGTTCTCCGACATTACCAAAATCTACTACGGACATATCCCAAGCGTGGTACAGGCCCGACTGGTATTGAAGATACTGGAACCATCCTCAACAGCATGAGATTGGTGAAAAGTGAAGCTGAATTAGAATTGATGCGCCAAGCTGCGGACATTGCTGTGGAAGCACACAATCGCGCTAGGGAATTTACAGCACCTGGGCGTTATGAATATGAAATCCAGGCGGAAATAGAACATATTTTTAAAATGCGGGGTGCGATGGGGCCAGCCTATCCTTCCATTGTGGCTTCTGGTGTAAATGCCTGTGTATTACATTACATTGAAAATCATCGGCAAATGCAGGATCAGGAATTGCTATTAATTGATGCTGGTTGCGCTTATGGTTATTACAACTCTGATATTACCCGGACATTTCCCGTAGGTGGTAAGTTTACACCAGAGCAAAAAACATTATATGAAATTGTCTTAGAGGCTCAAAAACAAGCGATCGCGCAAGCAAAACCCGGTAATACTTTTAACGCAGTTCACGATGCTGCCGTGCGTGTCATCACTGAAGGATTAGTAGAAATTGGTATCCTCAAAGGTGAAATTGACAAGTTAATTGAAGAAGAAAAATATAAACCTTATTATATGCACCGCACCAGCCATTGGTTAGGTTTGGATGTTCATGATGTGGGTGTTTATCAACACGGTGAAGATAAACCGCAGATTTTACAAGCCGGTCAAGTGCTGACAGTGGAACCAGGAATTTATATTGTTCCAGATACTAAATTAACAGAAGACCAACCAGAAACAGATCCTCGCTGGGTGGGGATTGGGATTCGCATTGAAGATGATGTTTTGGTAACGCCTACAGGCCATGAAGTGTTAACGGCTGGGGTTCCCAAAGAAGTTGCGGAAGTAGAACGATAAAATAAATGGGATGGTGTACGCCGTCCCAAAGATATGATTAGGGCTTGTTTACTGATTGCGATCGCATATCTGTTCTACAGAAATAGAAATATCTGGAAACGCCAGAGGTTGAATTGTTCCTGTAGTCAAGGTTTGTTTTGTCGCGTATTCTCCATCTATGATGTCTTTAAACACCACTAAATGTAACTTTTTGAGATTTACAACCCAATATTCTAAAATACCTGCTGCGGCGTAGATTTTGGATTTTAGTGCTAAATCTTTCTCTAAACTAGAGTTAGCATACTCAATTAACCAAAAAATATTTTCTGGATAGGGATGATGTTCTCGATACTCCCGTCCTAAACGTTGGACAATGGCTAAATCAGGTTCTGGTTCTGAGTCGTTGGGTAGGGTAATGGGTTTAGCTTGACGTATTTTAGCGCGATCGTCCAATAACTTTGCTAAATATTCACCAGCTTCATGGCTACAATAAGCGTGAAGTTCCCTTTCTGGAAGCATTTCGACGATTTCTCCTTCCAGTAATTCCACCTTGCGATCGTCTAAAATACCAGAGTCAATCATGCTGTGATATTCGTCAATTGTCCACTTAGCCACAATTACGTTCATGACGATTGCTGCCTCCCAATCATGCTTTCATCTACTATACACCTGTGCTTGAGGCGGCGATCGCAGTTATAGATTCAACCAACCGCAGATTTTGCAACCTGGACAGGTGTTAACTGTGGAACCAGGACTTTATATAGTTCCCGATACCAAACTCGCAGAAGACCAACCAGAAACTCACCCTCGCTGGGTGGGGATTGGGATTCGCATTGAAGATGATGTTTTGGTAACGGCATTCGGCCATGAAGTTTTAACGGCTGGGGTTCCCAAAGAAGTCAAAGACTTGGAAAGGTAAAACTAAAATGGGATTTGGACTTGATTGTAATCCGAAATACAGTAGGTATTATAAAGCTCTAAGAACTAAACAAGTAAAGTTCATGGCTTTCAAATTTAATCATGGCAGTATTTTCAAGTATGATGCTCAAGACTAATCATGGCAGTATTTTCAAGTATGATGCTCAAGACGAAGACCTTATGACAGAGATATCCGAGATAAAGAAGGGAAAATCGGACTCTATGTGGGTGGGCCAAGTATTGCTGGAAGATAAGCCCAATATTATTGTTTGCCGCTGGGCAAAAGAATCTAGTCCATATCAATGTGGTGACTTTGAATTGATCCCAGTTGAAATTCAAGAACCACAAATGCCCTCCATATCCTATATAAGCAAGAGAGCAGTTGTTAAGTTCGCTTGGGAACCATCCCAGCAGGAGATACAACAATTAATTCCTAATATCAGGAAAAATCGACCAGATACTGTGGCGGTGGTAACGATAGCACCGAACCGTAAGTTTGAGGCCTACTATTTTTCTGACAAGATATAAGAAGCCTTTCCAAGGATATCTTACAGGGCTTACGCACGGTTTACAAACAATCTGTGGGTTTGAGTTTGCTTCCTTCTGATCGCAATGACGCAAATACGTTAATCGCGCGTAAGTCCTAGAATTACTTCGGGAAAAAATGATTGAGCTTTCAGCTATTGGACAAGGCACGTTAGTTGTGTAAATCAGCTTACTCAATATATATATAGCCATCCTAGCCCAAATGTGAGAAAATACAGAGATAAAAATCCTTATTTTATAGGCGTTTGAGGCTTATTAAACTCTCATATATCATTCAGGATTGCTATATATTGAGTAGGCTGATAAATTTCAGTCATCTCTTATAGAATATTGCATATCTTCAGGCCAACTAGTAGGATTAGAATAGTCTATATATTTACTGCTAAATCCCCCTTCCGAATATAAATGAATTCCTTCTACTTTTATCCATATTCTCCCATCTGACATTTCTCCCCATTTATGTTCAATTTTTTCTATTCCTTGTTTTAATTTCAATTTATCACGTATATGACTCTTAATAGTACCCATAACACCCGAATAATCCCACGGTTCAAAAAACCATAAATTATTATATTTTAATCTTTTGATTGTTTTCTGTGACTGAGATTCAATTTTTGAAGTATATTCTCTATATTTTGCTAAACATTCACCTTCAAAGCCTGTAAAACAACAAAATTTTCTTCCCACTTTTTTCAAATAAGATATTACCTTCCCATTAATCTTAATGTTTTCTTCATAGCCTGAATATATCCATCTATCTTTAATGTTGGTAATAAAAGTTTTAGTTACAGGTTTGACAGGGAAGCTATTAGAATAAGTTAGAAAAGACAATATTATATTCCAGGCATCAACGTGATAGTATAAATGCTTTGTTGGATTCCCTGTTTCCAGCAATAACTCATATAACCTTTCACTATTCGATTCACTATTCGATGAGTGAAGCAATTTGTCTTTTATATCTTTATTATTTTTAATTTCAGAAAAAATATAAAGTAATTCCTGATTTGAAAGTCTACTTTGTGAATCCAATATTTCATTTGGTATTGAGAGACAAGGGTTAAATATTACCGGAATATAATCCCCTATATTTCCAACTGTCATAAAAAAATTTATAACGGTATAAATTACATTTTCATAAATAATGATATAAACCTCAGAGTTAGGTTTTGATATAAAATGCAAAGAAGAAGTTAATTGAAATTCTCGTGAATGAGGATTAAAATTATCTGGTAAATAGCAAAAGAAATCCAAATTAAAATGTAAAACTTCTGGCGATTTTTTCTGTAAATTCATAATAAATCAAAGCCTCAATTTTATTTATGCCTCAGTTAAGTAATACCATTGACAAATAACATACTATTATATATCCATCCTATTTGATTTACAACAGATTCCGCTCTAATGAGGTACAAAGTTAAATCATAAAACTCTTGTGGTGCGGGCATCTTGCCCGCTAGATGTGTATCTCATAAAACCGGGAAGTGCTGTATGAATTTATCTTTAGTAAAAAAAATAGGGACGGTATCAACCATCCCCATTAATCTCAAATTCAATTCAAATCCTTACAGTTGTGGTACAAACTGGTTTTTTTCAGGTACTTCAGCGTACTCAGCGACAATTTGGCGGAATTCTTCACCGTCAATGGTTTCTTTTTCGATGAGCAAATCTACTAGGCGATCGCAGACAGTACGATGATCACGCATAATTTGTTTAGCGTTGTCATAACACTTTTCTACAATTTCCCGGACTTGAGCATCAATTCGAGCCGCAATGGATTCAGAATATTCAGAACGGGTTGTCCAATCACGACCTAAGAATACTTCTCCCTGTTGGCTTTCCAAGGATAGTGGCCCTAAGTCGGACATCCCGAAACGAGTCACCATTTGGCGAGCCATTCCTGATAACTGCTGCAAGTCTCCACCGGCACCAGTTGTAACTTCCGCCGCACCAAATACGACTTCTTCAGCAGCACGTCCACCTAGCGCGCCAGTAATTCTGGCTTTGAGTTGAGAACGGGAAATCAACCCTTGTTCTTCATCGGGAGTAAACCACGTTAAACCCTGTGCTTGACCGCGTGGAATGAGAGTTACTTTCTGCACAGGATCATGTTCTTTTAACAAAGTCCCGACTAAAGCGTGTCCGACTTCATGATAAGCAATCAAGCGTTTGCTCTTGCTGTCTACTAAAGGAGTACCTTCCATACCAGCGACAACTCTATCCACCGCATCATCAATTTCGCGGATGGTGATTGCTTCTTTACGTCTTCTAGCGGTGAGAATTGCGGCTTCGTTGAGCAAATTGGCTAAATCTGCACCAGTGAAACCAGGAGTTCGACGAGCGATCGCTTCTAACGATACACTAGGGTCGAGCTTCTTATTCCGGGCGTGAACTTGTAAAACTTCCAAACGTCCTTTAATATCAGGTGCATCAACACCAATCTGACGGTCAAAGCGACCAGGACGCAATAAAGCCGAGTCTAATACATCAGGACGGTTGGTAGCAGCAATAATAATAATCCCTGTATTGCCTTCAAAGCCATCCATTTCGGTGAGCAATTGGTTGAGGGTTTGCTCTCTTTCGTCATTACCGCCACCAATACCAGCACCCCTTTGCCGTCCCACAGCGTCGATTTCATCAATAAAGATGATACAGGGTGCGTTATCTTTAGCTTTCTTGAACAAATCGCGGACGCGGGATGCACCCACACCAACGAACATTTCCACAAATTCTGAACCAGAAATACTAAAGAAAGGTACACCAGCTTCTCCAGATATAGCTTTAGCTAGTAAAGTTTTACCAGTTCCTGGAGGCCCAATTAACAACACACCTTTAGGAATACGTGCGCCTACAGCAGTAAACCTTTCTGGTTGTTTCAAGAAAGTTACAACTTCTTGTAGTTCTTCTTTAGCTTCTTCAATACCTGCTACGTCGTCAAATTTGACTCCGGTTTTGGCTTCCATTTGGAAACGAGCCTTAGATTTGCCAAAGTTCATCGCTTGACCAGGGCCACCGGGCATATTACTAGAGCGACGGAACAGAAAGAACAATCCAGTAATCAATAAAATTGGAAAAATGAGATTCCCCAACAGTCCCCAGATAGCGCCATCATTACGCATGGGGTGGGCATCAAAACTAATGTTTTTTTCTTTGAGCTTGGTAATTAACTCAGGAGAATTAATTGGCAAGTCCACTCGCCACCGTTGGACACGATTTTCGATATCTTGATCGTTTGCTTCGACAATTGCCGTTCTGCCGCCTTCATACAGATCCACACTGGTAACACGGTTAGCATCCAGGTATTCCAGAAAGCGACCATAGGTCATGCGGGTGTTGGCTGCATTTCTACTCATGTCAGCAGGTGCGCCAGCAAAAGCCCCTTGCCAGAAGAAAAAGCCAATTACCAAAGCAGGCAATGTCCAGAGTACTGCGACTCTCCAGGAGAATTTCATTTTAATTTGCCTCTAGATGCCAATACAATTAACCGTCTCTAAAAACTGATGATGCTATCACCTGTAACTAGATGAGGTGTGTCATTTTGTTTAATCTGATCTTTGATCGTAGATCGCCATATAACCAATAGGGTATTCAGGCGATGTCAAAAAGTATCTTAATTAAAGTTAACTTAATTTTAATACAACTTTGCACTAGAAGAGAAGCCTTCGGGGAAACTAAAAAACAGGTAAAATCGCCACAATAACTATCAAGCCGTGATTGCAGCATTTTTACATTACTAAAAAATTTACTAAATTCTGGTGAGGAATGGAGATTTGGTTTTTTTATCTCCTTCATCTTCCTCATCTTTCTTGTGCAGATGCGATTTATTGGATATTTAGTTAACTTCCGTAATTCGTAGCGTATAGGGAAAATACTGGTCTTTTTCGTATGAACCCACCCAAACTTTGTAATCTCCCGGTAGCCATTCCCCAACTATGCCGGGATTCTTGCCCTCAAAATCGTCATTGCACCAAGTACCACCAGGGCCTTTGATAATCATGGTGGTGTCTTGAGGACTTTCTACAACTAACTTCAGGTAGTCAAATGCACTGGTTAATTTTAATATATGTCCTGGGGTTTCACTGACAAATCCGGTACATGGGCCAGTAGGTGTTTTAGACCGCCCAGAAATTATTTTTCCTGCTATTGAGCCACCACTCATGCCCCGAACTGTCAAAGGGTCTGGAGAAAATTGCCGTTGAATAGTGATGTCTCCAAATATCTGTGATACTTCTTGAGCGTTAGATACGGCATGAATTACAGATGTGATGCCGAGCGTAACTATCATCAACGATAATCTTATCCCTTGGTTTAGCACGATTTTCGACATTGCGGTTACATAAGTTGCTCAGTGTTTTGAACGACACGGATTTTATATGGCAAGTTCCCAGGATGAGAGAAATTGACTAACTATTATAGATGCGGTATAGGTAAGGATTCATGAGTAAATAGTCAATGGTTTTTTGTGACTTTGAATGCTGGGAATTGAAGAGGAACGGACAAGAACCTTTATAGAGACTTCCAAATAAAAAAATACCCCGTCGTTTTGAGAGCAGGGGGCAGGGAGCGGGGAGCAGGGGGAGAAAA
>NZ_JAYGHH010000003.1:25790-59349 GCF_034931045.1 Nodularia sp. UHCC 0506 | reverse complement strand
GGATCAACTTTTTTGTGGAGTTCTCTTATAGAGACGTTGCATCATTCAACGTCTCTACATTCTTTGTCGGTGATATCTTAATTTGCGGCAGCGATCGCTTTATTTAAACGTGGCTTGTCTAAATTGATCTGATTCAGCAATAACCAGGATTGAATTAAATCAGGGCCATGAACATCTCCCGTTAAGGCAGCTCGGAGCGATCGCATGACTAAGCCTTTCTTGAGTTTTTGCTCTTTGACTACCTGTTTAATGATATCTTGGGCAACTGCTTCGGAAAGTTCGGGTTGATTTGACAAAGCTGTGATAATTGCCTGAAGCGCAACGGCTGAACCTTCTTTTTGCAGTTGTTGGCTACCTTCTTCGCTAAACTCCACTGTTGCGGTGAACAAAGGTTGACTCATATCTACAGCATCTACCAGACGAGTTAAACTCTGGCTGATTAAAGTAACTAACTGCTCTAACCAGGGGCGTTCTCGTCCTCCCTCAAAGGTAAATCCAGCCTCTTGCCAAAAGGGAATAATTAAATCTGTCAGTTTATCTACGGGCATATTATGTAGATATTGACTATTTAACCAATCCAATTTTGCCCAGTCAAATTTAGCCCCGGCTTTGTTCACACGCTCAAAGCTAAAGTTTTTGGCTGCGGTTTCTAATGTGAAGATTTCTTCAGTGGAGTCTGGAGGCGACCAACCCAGCAAGGTCATGTAATTTACTAAAGCTTCCGCAGTAAATCCCAATTTCTGAAAATCCGAAATAGAAGTAACTCCATCTCGTTTAGAAAGCTTACGCCCTTCCATATTTAAAATCAAAGGCGTGTGGGCAAACTCTGGAATTTTTGCGCCTAAAGCTTCATATAACAGAATTTGCTTGGCGGTGTTGGCTATGTGGTCTTCTCCCCTAATGACATGGGTAATTTGCATATCTATGTCATCAATGACAACGACAAAGTTGTATAGTGGTTGACCAATACCTGTTTCTGAGGCGCGGGCGATGACCATATCACCACCAAGGTCACTACCTCGCCAACTCATTTTTCCCCTTACTAGGTCATTCCAGACAATTTCTCGACCATCGGCAATTTTGAACCGAATCACACAGCTACGCCCTTCGGCTTGGAATGCTGCTTCTTGTTCTGGTGTGAGGTGGCGGTGGCGGTTATCGTAGCGGGGAGCTTCGTTTCTAGCTTTTTGGGATTCTCGCAGGGCTTCTAGTTCTTGTGAAGTAGTGTAGCAACGATAAGCTAAACCTTGTTCTAACAGTTTTTCTACTGCCTCTTTATACATATCCAGGCGTTGGGATTGGAAAAAGGGGCCTTCATCCCAGTTCAGTCCCAACCAGCGAAAACCAGCCAGAATATTTTCGGTATATTCGGGACGCGATCGCTCAAGGTCTGTGTCTTCAACGCGTAAAATAAACTGACCACCATGATGGCGGGCAAATAGCCAATTAAATACAGCAGTTCTGGCTGTACCAATATGTAAATTACCAGTTGGACTTGGTGCAATACGGACTCTAACAGTCACAATTAATTCTCTCTTTCACAAACCATGATAAATTTAGCTTATCCCAAGCCCTGAATCCTGAGTTAAAGGAATAGGACTTATGTAGCAAAGTGCAAAGTGCTGTTAGCGGTAGCGGGGCGTTTAGCCCGTGCTGAGTGCTGAGTAAAAACCAAGTAGAGGTGGGTATGGCTACGCCACGCAAGCTATGACAGATATGCTCAATTACTAATAATAATTTTAATAAACCCACCCCTACATCAAGGCTTTCAGCAATCAACAATGTCCTAACCTCCTTGGCGGTTGCTATATATATAGCCCCAGTCGGACAATTATCATCTGACTGGGGAATAAAAAATTATTACTCGCGATTAGAACGGGACTGACGGGGCTCGAACCCGCAACTTCCGCCGTGACAGGGCGGTGCTCTAACCAATTGAACTACAGTCCCTTAATTTCCAACTTTACTATTGTTGCTTTTTTCTTTTGCTTTGTCAAGTCTTTTTGCAGAAAAAAATAATTTTTTTGATTTCTGCACTTTTGGGGCGACTTGAATGTTTCTAAATTGCAATACATCTTAGCACGTCTGAGCCTGGGGAGTGCCGGCAATTTGTTGTAGCATTTGGGATTGCATCTGTTTATACTGTTCTTTTAAGAGATTTTTGCTCAGATGAGCTTTAGATGAGGGCGGTAGATTTTTACTTTGTTCTACCCAAACTTTTAACATTTGTCGCCGATTAAAATCGATGTAACTGCTGAGAACGTTGGCGCATTTATGGGGTGCTTCTAAGGTAAAGCAAACCACAGGATAACGTTCATGATCGGCTAGTGCAGACACCAGTTGATGATTTTGGGTATTTTGCATATTTAGGTAGCAAGGCAACCACTTAAAACCGAGTTCTGGAGTATAAAGTACTGTCACCCACAGCAGCATGGGATGAGGAGAGATAATCCAGATAAACTGGTTGTGAACCTGGCAAACTGCACGTTTATGGATCTCTTTTTGCTCTAACATCATGCAGATTGTGGTGATACTTTTGGGTGTAGTTTCGAGAAGTTGTGGAAATACAATTTCCTGAATAGGTTTATTTTTTGGCCATGTCATTTCTCGACATTTTTTCTCAATGGCTGGCGATAAGCCAGATAATACAGGTGTTTTTGGGGTTGATTGAGGTGTTGGAGTTGCCGGATAATTAAGAGTAATAGATTTGTCAACACTATTTAAGACTTGCAATATTGCCGCTATATTTTGGGGGCGATCGCTTGGTGTTTTCGCCAGACAAGCCATGATTAAATCGTTCAATTGCGGCGGTAGTTGGAGTTGGGGATTGACATCAGCGATCGTTTTCGGTGCTTCAAAGTGATGTGCTTTATACCAAGCACCAAATAAATCTGTTTCTGGCTGCCAAGGTTTTGCACCTGTCAGCATTTCAAACATCATCACACCCAAACTATAAATATCTGAGCGATCATCCAATTCTCCCCCTTCTAATTGTTCTGGAGAAGAGTAGGGCAAAGTCCCATGAAACGCTATATTCGTACTAACGTTGGAGGCAGATTTTAAAAATTTTGCTATCCCAAAATCCAAAATTTTTACTAACTGTTTTAATATGGGATCAGAAATAACTAATATATTAGCAGGCTTAATATCTCTATGAACTAAAGGGTAAATTTTGCCTTCAACATTAATACCTTGATGAGCGCATTGTAAACCCAAACAAATTTGACGTGCAAGATTTAAAAAATCTGGCAAAGGTACAGGGATTAAATCCTTTAAACTTTTGCCATTGAGATATTCCATAACATAAAAAGGTTTCCCAGCTTCACTGACACCATAATCATGCGCCCGCACAATATGTAAGCTTTTTTGACTTAATGCTGCACTCATCAGGACTTCATGAATAAAATTTTGTTTCATTTTGGGAGTAGAAACAGTTTGAGAAAGGAATTTAACCGCCACAGGTGTTCCACCTAGCACAATATCTTTAGCTAAAAAAACTTCACCCATTCCACCTTTACCAATCAACTCAATGAGTTGATAACGGTTAGCCAGCAAACCTGTATTATCTGGAGAAGCAAATTTACTTTTATTCACTTTTCATACCTCTTTGATTATCATATTTTGCAATTATCTTGATCTAATTACTTATAAATTGTGTCAACTTCGCCAGAAACTTTGCATTAGTTTAAGCAGCAAATTTATTAACCAATTTTTACTATCCTTTTTGTCAATAGCAGTCTTGACTGACATTTTTTTCAGTATTTCCACTTTTAATGCTTCGTATTCTGTTTTTAAAAGAGTTTTGGCTTGATTAGAAGAAATCAACTCATGTGTTTTTAGCTTAATCGCCAGCCAATCGGTAAGTTGCTGACGCTGGCTAGGAGTTAAAGTTAACTTCATGACATGGGTGCAACGACTTGGTTGTTCTAGTGCAAAAAACAGCAAATAATAGTAGCCTGTATTTGCTAAACTTTTGGCTATCTTTTGCCCACTATCATTCTTCATATCTAAGAAAAACGGTAGACAACGTATCAGAGAAGATTGGGAATCGCATAACACTGTTACCCACAATATCATGGGGTATATATTCATTTTGACTACAAATTCTGTGCTATGAATTTTATTGAGCAATTGAGTAATTTCTTGTTGGGGTAACATTGCCCAAAAGGTTGGTAACACACCTTGACTGCTATGTAATAAATGAGGAAAACCAATGGCAGCAATTGGTTTATGTTTCGGCCAAGATTTCTGTAAACATTCTTTTTCGGGACTGGAAACTACAGGTACTAATTGTAAAGAGGATGTAGTTGACTTAACTTCGTGATTATTGCCAGTTTGATGATTAAAAATTTCTAACTTAACCTGTTTTAATGTTTCTAATACTTTACTAATATTTGCAGGGCGATCGCTAACTTCTTTGGCTAAACAATTTAATACTAATTCTTGTAATCTTAGTGGTATTTTTACCTGTGAATTTACTTTTTCAAACTCTAGTGGTTTTTGAAAGTGGTGAGCTTGATACCAACTGCCAAAGGAATTAGTTTCGGTTTGAAATGGATGTTTACCTGTAAGCATTTCAAACATCAAAACTCCCAAACTATAAATATCAGAGCGCACATCAAGTAATTTACGTCCTTCCATGTGTTCAGGAGAACAGTAAGGTAAACTACCAATAAAAGAATCAGTTAATGTGATGCCATTGCGTTCAGTTAAAAACTTGGCAATACCAAAATCAAGAATCCGGACAATTTCGCATTTTTCGGTATTTTCAGTAATAAATATATTTTCTGGTTTAATATCTCGATGTACTATCGGGTAAATTTCACCTTTGAGGCTGATACCTTGGTGAGCATACCGTAAACCTAAACAAATTTGATAACAAATATATAAAAACCTTTTTGTTGTTAGTGGCTGAACTTGGATGATTTTCTTCAAATTTTTGCCTTGAAGATATTCCATAACGTAAAAGGGAATTTTATCATCTGTCATTCCATAACTTAAAATCCGGACAATATTTTTACTTTTACGGCCAAGTTGAGCGCCAATAAAAATTTCTCTAGCAAAGCGCTGGGACATTTTTTGAGTTTCCAGACTCATGACGAGAATTTTTATAGCAACTTGTATGCGGCCTTTGGCTAAATCTTCTGCCAAATAAACTCTACCCATTCCTCCTTTACCAATCAAATCTTTTATTAAATAGCGATTATTTAAAAATTTTCCAATATAAACGTCTTTTTCGGTTTCTGGCTTGACCATATTTGGAAATTTTACGCTATAAAATAATTGATCAACTGAAAATTATACCAACTCTGTGTGAAGATGCCCAATGATATTAGAGCTTATTCACAAAAAAGCAATAACGCGGACGTAACAGGGAGAGGTTGACAGACAAAATGCTAGTATATCTCTGAACAGAATGTATACTTGAATACTGCGTTAAGATTTTTACCAGGTAAGGCAAAGAACCAAAGCACACGTCGAGTTAAAAGTAAAGAAAACTGAATACAATTGACACAGAAAGATATTCAGCTTGTGATAGTTCTTAAAACCTATGTAACATATTCACCTTAAAAAACCTATGAGAAAATTCACTAAGGTTATCAATTAACATAAATAAATTATCTATAAATAACAGTAAATTCACGTACTCATAGTAATAATCACCCAAGAAAAACTAAAATATAAATTTCGACATCATAAACTGTTTATTTTGCAATAAATTGGCGGAATAATCTCATAATTGGCGATTCTATTTTGATTTTAAAAGCTAGGATTTGGTTACGTTGTATTGAATTAAAATTGTTATCACTAATTAGGATTAATGAGCGCTGTCCATCAGGTAGCCAAGAACCAAGAGTTAAACCTTCGATATTGTCTAATAATACATTTAGTGTTCTCAAATCTAATAGTAATTTTTTCTGAACTGGTTTGATTTTCTGAAAATCAACTGCTAAAAGTTTGTCGATATTTTGAATCTCATCAGCACCTTTTAAGGAAAACTGAAATAAGGAAACAGCAAATCCTAAGCCAGTAAAAGACCGTTCTAGACTGAGGAATTGTCCTTGATTATCTAAAGCTAGTAAATCAGGTAAACCACTAGCAAATCTACCAGTTATATTCAGCATTTCTGCGACTGGTTCAGTTGGGTACAAAAATTCCTTCTCTGGTAAATTTGTGAGTAGATTGTATTGCAAAATTCGGCAAGGGCTGCCAAGATTGGCTTTAGCTGCTGACCCATCTTGAATTAGAGCATTTTCTATGGCTGTAAATAAATACTGATTGTCAGGTGTAATGCTGAGGCTTTCAAAGGCTAAGTTATCGCGGATACCTTGTTTACCATTTTTATCTGGTAAAAACTTATCTGGTATAACTAATGTGGTGCGTACTTTACCAGAGGAAAGGGCGAACTCTTGAATAAAAGGATTAATTAATTGTTTAACATCGCCTTCAGAAGAGATAAAGACGGTATCCCGGTTAGTTATAGCAATTCCCTCTGTATCGGTTTCACCAGGAGGAAAGGGTTGATTATCTTGATTTAAAAGAGTAGTTACCCCAACGGGAACCACATCGCCATTCTGTAATATACCTTTGCTCAAGTCTATTTTTAGTGTGTAAAATCGAGCCGGAGCTTTTTGACCTCTGTCATCAGAGATAGCATAATAAAGGTCATTTTTGGCATCGTAGGTGATTCCAGATAAGCCCCCAATTTCTGTATTTTGAAAGTTTAATTTTTTAGGTAAAGTGGCTTCGCCAATAAATTCGATATTACTAATGTTAAAAGTATTTGTATGGGAATTTGTCAGGAAGAAACTAATAATTATAATAGCAATAATAATGTAAATAATTTTGGGTATAAATAAAAAGTTTTTAATTAGCTTCATATTCTTTTGCTGCAATTGTCTTGAGTTGCTGGAAATCCCACCCCTAGCCCCTCCCCGCAAGCGAAGAGGGGAACTTGAGTAAGATGTGAAAACTAGTTAGCTGAGTAACTGTTAAGAAGCCAATATTTGCGTATTTTATTGGGTTGCTATTGGTTGAAACAAAGCAAATTTTGGAGTTAAAAATTAGCGTAGGTAGGAACGAGACTGTCTGCGGCGTTTTTTGCTAAATCTCTGGAATAAGAGAGAGAAATTGTTTGTACTCTGTTGATTAGAAATTTTAGAATCTGCACTGGTTTGTTTGTTTTTTCTCCAGTGATCGAGGGAGTAAATATTAAAGCTGAGTCCAGCTAGTAAAATAAACAACACAAGAGCGTAACTGATCATGGATGTTGCAGCACCCCAGTTTTGGATTGAGGTAACGCCCAATTTCAAGATAATCATCAGGATAAATGTGGCTATCAGGGCGCTGCGAGTTGCTAATCCAATGGTAATTAATACTCCCACAATTAACTCTACAGGAGGAACGAGGTAGGAGTTAATTCTGACCATAAATTCGGGAAAATAAGAATCTTTTAGTTGCTCAACTATACTTTCTGCAAATCCGGGAATATCGAAAATGCGGGTAAATCCATGATTAAAGTAATTGACACCGATGAGAATTCGCAGTAATAAATAAGCGATCGCGATATCTTGTGGTTTGAGGCTAATGTAATTTTTCTGATCATTCATGGCTCTAACTCCAACTATGATTAATGACAATTGCAGATTTTAATTGCTGATGCAAGGTTTCAAATAGGCAAAATTAAACGCACGGCGCGATCGCCTAATAAATAGGTATAAAGCCAGGTGAGTAAAATTAACAAGCGACTACGGTATCCAGGTAAATATACCAGATGAACGCCTAACCACATCAGCCAAGCTAAAAAACCTGTAAATGCAAAGTTGCCAATTTTTCCCACACCAGAATAACAACCAATGATTGCTAATCGACCTTTGTTGAAATAACTAAAAGGTTTTGGTGATTTACCCCGCAGCTGTTGTTGAATATTGCCGGCGACAGCAACGCCTTGTTGGAGTGCTTCTGGTGCAACTCCAGCTAATGGTTGACCATTTTGCTCTATATAAGCCAAATCCCCAATTGCATAGACGTTGGGTTGTTCTAGTAGTTGTAAGGTGGGATGAACTAATAATTTGCCTTTTTTGGCTGTGGATATCTCCTCTGATGTTGGGGGAGAGTTGGCTTCTAACCCCGCAGTCCAAATCACTGTTGCAGTGGAAATTATTTTGTTGTTTTGTAGGTGTACAGATTCTTTTGTGACTTGGCTAACTCTGGTTTGTAGGTAAACTTCTACACCTAATTGATTTAAACGCTTGTAAGTATAGACTCCCAGTTTTTTGGGTAGTTCTGCCAATAAGCGATCGCCTGACTGGACTACAATTAATCTGACCTGCTGTAAATCTAATGTGGGATAATCGCGGCGGAATTTACCGCGCAGCATTTCTATTAAAGCACCTGCCATTTCTACACCTGTCGCACCACCGCCGACAATGGTAAATGTGAGCAGTTGTTCCCTTCTTACTGGATCAGATTCTTGAGTAGCTAGTTCTAAGCAAGTCATAATCCGGTTGCGTAATCTAATAGCTTCTTCTAAAGTCCTCAGAGGAAAGGCATATTCTGACGCACCTGTAACTCCTAAGTATTGGGTTTTGCTACCAGTAGCAAGGACTAAAAAATCATAAGCGATCGCACAACGATCTGTCTCCACAATCTGGGCGGAAAAATCAATGCGCTGTACCTCCGCCCATAAAAACCGAGTTTTGGGCTGCTGCTGGTGTCGTTTCCCAGAAAATCGCCGCACAATCGTGCGAATGGGGTAAGCAATATATTCTGGTTCTAGTTGACTTGTGGCTACCTGATACAGTAATGGGACAAAGGTGTGATAGTTATTACAATCAATTAAACAGACATCCGCCCCTGAATTAGCTAAAGATTGGGCAGTTTGTAATCCCCCAAATCCAGCGCCAACTATGACAATGCGGGGAGTTTTCAAATTTTCTCTCCTGATTTAGCTAGTTGGTGAAGTTTATATAAATCATATTAATTTTTATTTCAAGAAAAAAATTTTACAATCTACCATAGGTAGAAAAGTTATCTGTAAAGCCCTTTTTTACTTCAGGAGTGGGGTTATGGAAATTGATGAAATACTCACAGCTTATCGTCACGAAATATTAAGAATTGCTGCCCAGCATGGAGCTTAGAGACTTCCAAATAAAAAAATATCCCGTCGTTTTGAGAGCAGGGGGGCAGGGAGCGGGGAGCAGGGGGAGGAAAGGTCATTTTAGTTGCAGAAATTTGGATCAACTTTTTTGTGGAGTTCTCTTATAATTAATCTGCGTGTTTTATGTCTTAACAATTTACTATGGTATTAGACGATGAAACTTTCATCTCTAGCGTAAAAATACTACCTTTTCCCACCTGACTTTCAACTCTCAGACTCCCTTGATGTTTTTGGGCGATCGCCACAGCTATAGCTAACCCCAATCCTGTGCCTCCAGTTTTACGAGAGCGGTCGCCATCAACACGGTAAAAGCGATCAAAAATTCGCTTCTGATCAGCAAGCCCAATCCCAATCCCCGTATCTTTTACTGCAATAATAGCAGTGTAATCACTCTTGACTAAGCTAACAGTTACATATCCCCCTTTGAGTGTATGCTGGATAGCATTGGCAATCAAATTTGACACTAAACGGTAAAGTTGCGATTCGTTACCTAGAGTGTAAATCTCGCAAGGGGGAATTTGGCAGGTTAAGTTAATATCAGCAGCAGTAGCCAGTTCTAAAAATTCTTCGGTCAAATCGCTCACCAAATCATTTAAGCAACAGGGCTGAAAAGGTTTTGCACCTGAATTTTGCTCCAGACTGGTTAACAAGAGTAAGTCAGCGATTAAATGGCTCAACCTTCGTCCTTGTCGCTCAACAGTATGAAGCATTATTTGTATATCTTGTTGATTGGATTGGGGTATACGGAGAATAGCTTCCACAGTCGCCAATAGACTAGCCAAGGGCGATCGCAATTCGTGGGCAGCATTTGCAGTAAACTGTTGCTGTTGCTGATAGGACTGATAAATTGGCTGCATTGCTAATCCTGAAAGCCACCAACTGGAAGTAGCAACTAAGCTCAGAGCAATAGGCAACCCAATTGCCATAATCCATCGAATCCGCCTGATTTCTGCATCAAAATGTTCTAAAGTGCGGCCAATTTGCAAATATCCCCAGGATGAATCTGCATTGGCTTCATTAGCTAAAGAATGGGTATTGGCACTATGCAAAATCGTGGTGAATTGGTGATAGCGAATGCCCTTAGCCGTGCGAAAAGTTTGCCATGAACTGCGGTTGAGAGTTGGCGGCAGAGATAGCGGTTGATTGGGTGAAAAAGCCAGGAGTTTCCCTTGATGATTGAACAGCCGAATATAATATGTGGTGCGATCGCTGATGCCGATGGTGTGCCGTTGAATCAGCGTTGGGGTAGCCTTGCAAGGTTGTCCACTCAAACAAAGATCAGGAAAAATTTGTTGCAGCACAGCAGTCGGTTCTTCAGAAGGCGGTAACAGTGGTTCGACGCTATCGTGTAAAGTTCCCGCAATTGATTCAATTTCACGCTCCATTGCTGCCCAGTTTGTCTGTACCATTGCGCGATACATCCCCAAGCCAGAAACACTCAAAATCACGCCCATAACTCCGGCATACCAGAGGGCTAATCGTAGACGACTGCGCCGAAAAAGAGAGTAGCTATTCATGTTGAGAATTAAAGCGATAGCCAGCACCTGGAACAGTTTCAATCGGACAGGTACAGCCATGATTTGCTAACTTGCGACGTAATAAGCGCATTTGCGCTGCAACTACATTACTAATCGGTTCTTCATCCATGTCCCAAAGTTGATGACGCAATTTGCTACCGGGAATGATGCGATTGGGATTCTGCATCAAATACATGAGCAGCTGAAATTCTTTGGTGGTTAAGGGAATGACTAGGGGCGTAGATCCATCGGAATTTACTCGTAGAACATTATTGGCTGTATCTAGAGCAAAACCTGCAACATTCAGGGTGGATGGTTGTATTTGAGGCGATCGCCTTTGAAGCGCCCGCAACCGTGCCAGCAATTCTTCCATCACAAACGGTTTGACTAAATAATCATCAGCCCCCGCATCCAGCCCTGCCACCCGATTTTCCGGCTGACCCAAAGCAGTAAGCATCAGCACTGGTAAGGGATTTTGGCGTAGTCTGAGCTTCTGACATAACTGTAATCCCGACATTTCGGGCAGTAGCCAATCAACAATAGCAACTGTGTAGTCTGTCCACTGGCTTTCCAGACACAGCCATGCTTCAGTGCCATCTGTTACCCAATCCACCACATATCTTTCGCTAATTAGGACTTGCTTAATTGCCAGTCCCAAATCTGCTTCATCTTCCACCAGTAAAATTCGCATTGTTCCAGGAAATCAACCATGAAGCTCATATTTTACAAAAACATTTACCAGTGAAAGTAAAGTTGTGCGGCGGCAAGCAACCTTTGCATCCACACTGAGGACTTCCGGCAGTCCGCTCCGACCGAGTTGTTATGCGGCAGCTTTACTCACCACGCTACTGCTTGTAGACTCTCCACTTCTTGAAAATGAGCATCGCGTGTTACTAGAATCAGAGCGTGTTGCAGTGCAAGAGATGCGATCCAGACATCGTTCTCAGGTAACGGACGACCCTTGAGCCTTAACTTGTTTTTGACTTCACCGTATTGCCGTGCGGTTTCAGCGTCACATCCCAATATCGTGCTGCTAACAACTAGCTCATCAACTCTTGCCAAATTTGCTTCAACTCGTCCTGACTTTCTAGCTCCATAACACAACTCACCAATCACAAAACTTGGAATGAAAACTTCGTTGGCTTGAGCAAGATTGCTTTTGACGATCGCTTCATCTGCAAAAAGAGCAAATGATGATGTTGGTATCGAGCAAATACCTACCACTCATCGACATCTACCCGTTCACAATCCTGCTTGATCGCCTCACGCATTACCTGGAGATCGTCCGGAGGGATTGAACCTGCAAAACGTAGTAATTGCTGCCCTGGAGTTCCTCGAACTTCAGCTTTTACTAACGCTTGAGTAAATTCAAGCACTCTTTGTTGCAAGTGCTGCGGCATTATTTCTAGCCGTTTGATCACTTCATTGATAATGGAAGCACTCATTCTCTCCTCCTTCAGCAACATGACGAGTTTCACGTAGGGCTTTATAATCAAAATCTGGGGCAAATTGAATCTGTCCCGCAAGGTCGAGAAGGTTTTTCTTACGGCGCGATCTCACGAATTTTTGTAGAGCAAGATTCATCAATTCTTCTTGGGTGGTGAGGTTAGTCAGTTGAAAAGCTTCGTTGAGAAGCGATTCATCAAGGTTAAGGGTAATTTGCATAGATGACCAACCCACCTCTGGGCATATCTTTGTTAGTTGGCTGCTATATAAATCCTAGACAAGTCTAGACATTTATGGTTTAGCCAACCTCGATAAATTAATTAAAGGCGAATCGCCACTTCTTGTTTAGTTACAACTCATGATCCCGTAAAACTTCGTTTACGACATCATGAATAGCATCTATGATCAATTCTGGCTGATCAAAATACATGAGATGACTGCTCTCCTCTGAAATAATATGTCGGCTCCTCGCAGATAGGGCTGAAAGTTCAGCTTGGAGTTCTTGCCAAACGCCTCTTTCCTTTTGAAGATACTCTTTCGTAAAGCCACGGGGAACCTTATCCAAGGGAACGGGCTTCGCTGCTGTCAACACAATCATTGGGCGATCGCCCAATGATTTCCTTCCTTTTACTCGATGCAGATTTTCATGAAACAATTTCGCTTCAGCTTGCACTGCACGGACAGATTGCGGAAAAAAGGCTTTAAGCTTTGGTAGCATTTCTGGAGGAATGCGTTTAGCGTTGGGATTCGGTAAATGATGACTTAAGCGCAGGATTCCCATTGTCGCCAATTGCCGGGTCAACCATAAGTTGATTGGGGAAGGTTTAAGGTTTACTGGTGCAGGAGGAAAGCGCTCCTCCTGTTCTGGATGGGCTGAATCCACCAAGATCATCCCTACCACTTCATCAGGATACCGTTGAGCAAAGACCCGACTATAGATACCGCCCATAGAAAGCCCCACCAACACATAGGGTGGGTTAATACCAGCCTGATTCAAAGCTGTATGTAAGTCTTGGGCAATTTTGTCTGCTGTAGGAGGATGTGGGCTGGGGTCACTCCACATAATTCCTGCTCGATCGTAGGCACAAACCTTTGTAAACTGGGCTACAGGCGGATGCACTTTTCCCCAACCTAGTGAGCCAATCGGCCCTAGCCCATCTTCTAATACAACTGTCACATCTCCCTCACCCTCACAATGCAGGTGCAGTTTGCGTTGCCGAAGCCTCTTAGAATCAGAATCTCCAACATCGACTAATTGACCTGGTGGCGGGTACTTTTTTGCCAAGTAGATTCTTGACCAATACTCATAAAGAAAAAGTCCTAAAAACAGGATGATCACTGGAAATAGAAAACCTATGGCAATCCATTTAAACCAAAATTTCATTAGATTCTAGGTTTTTCAACAAAAACCATTATATATCAAGCATTACAACGAACTCCTGTCTGAATATACGAAAAACTTCTTTTTTACATCCCTATCTGGGTATTACACCGAACTTTTCCGTATAACCACCTTTCACGGGAGGATTATATGGAATTTTTCCGTATATCCCTTGGTGTTACCAAGAATTTTGCCGTATAACATCCTTAGCAATTTCTTAGTGATGCGTGGATCACTTCTTCTTGTTTGAGCATAGGTTTTACCAATCACATCGTAGAATGCCATCCTGCCTCCTCAAATCTTTAGCACCTGCTTATTATTTAACACCCCCACGAAGCTCTGATATTACAAAAACATCTGCCATTTCACCTGGATTTCATCTGCCCTTTGGCAAACTATGAAGAACTTTTGTTTAATTAAGTATTCATTGTGAGGAGTGATTATGAAACCTTTTATGCTAGTGAGTTCCATTCTGGCAGCCAGTTTAATTATCAGTGCGCCCACAGTTGTATTTGCTCATGTCGGGCATGGTGATGAATTTCAAGCAACGGGCGGCATTGATCGCGTGAAAGTCAATCCCCAAACCGATCAACTGTTAGGTATTGTTGTCACGCCAATCGCCTCCTCTGCCAAATCTGGATCTGCGGTGATGATTCCGGTGACGGCATTGGTTGATGCTGATGGCAAGCAGCTAGTCTTTGTGCAGTATAAGAATTTTTATGAGCCAGTAGAAGTCACCACCGGCGCGACTAAAGGCGAACTAATCGCTGTCACCAAAGGATTGTCAGTTGGGGAAAAGCTCGTTACCCAAGGTAGTTTGTCTCTCTATGCTGAATCGCGTAAAACTCAACCCGCCGATACAGCTGCGATCGCCACTCCTAAAACTGATACAGCCCATGCTCAGGCAGATGCTAAAGGAATACCTCATAGCCATGATGCAAGCGGTAATCTCATCTCACAGGCTGGTGAAACAACTCAGCAATCGGGCGGATTTCGGATGGGTATTGTAGCAGGAGTCGGTGGTGGAGTGGTGGTGTTAGTGGGAGTGATCGCTGTTGTCGTAGGTATGGGTAAAAAGAAAAGCGATTTATCTGAATAAGGGACTTCCAAGAAATAAATTATCTAACGAACCGCAGAGGCGCAGAGGACACAGAGAAATAAGAGTTTCGGAGAGTTATTGCGTAAGTCCTATAAGAAAGGAGATTTTTAATTGAAATGTTAAACTCCATTGTGAATCAGATTCTCAAAACCTCAATTGTCCAGCGTTGGTTTATAGTTATCTGTGCGATTCTAGTAACGGTGTGGGGAGTGTTCACTGTCACCCAGATGCCACTGGACGTTTTTCCTGAATTTGCACCCCCCCAAGTGGATATTCACACCGAAGCGACTGGACTCGCTCCAGAGGAAGTGGAATCACAAATTACTGTGCCGATTGAAAGCGTGGTGAATGGTTTGCCGGGGGTGACTACGGTACGATCTTCCTCTAAAGTTGGACTGTCGATGGTGCAGGTGGTGTTTGACCAGGAAGCGGACATTTATAAAGCTCGGCAATCGGTAACAGAACGACTCCAGCAGGTGACAAATCAGTTACCTGAAGGGGTGCATCCGCCGCAAATTTCACCGTTAGCATCGCCGTTGGGTACGATTTTACAGTATGCCTTTACTGTGAAGGGGCAGGGAAAAACCTCGCTGATGGATTTGCGCCGTCTGGTGGATAGCACCCTGAGCAACCAAATGTTGTCTGTGCCGGGAGTCACCCAAGTTACTGTTTACGGTGGGGATGAACGACAGGAACAGGTGCTAGTTGATCCAGCAAAATTGCGATCGCTCAATGTTTCGCTGACCGAAGTTACCAATGCTGCTAAAAGCGCAAATTCTAATGCTCCTGGTGGATTCCTGATTGGTGGTGGTCAAGAACTGTTGGTACGCGGTATTGGACAGGTGAAATCAATTGCAGACTTACAGCAATCTGTGGTCAAGGTGCAAGATGGTAAACCGATTTTGCTCAAAGATGTGGCGGAAGTCAAAACGGGTGCGGCACTGAAGCGGGGAGATGCTAGTTTTAATGGGCAACCGGCTGTGGTGATGATGATTAACAAACAGCCTGATGTTGATACTCCCACGGTGACAAAAGCAGTAGAAGCGGTGTTGCAATCTTTGCAGGACACATTTCCCCCTGATGTGCAGGTGGCGCGAACATTCCGACAATCTAACTTTATTGATACTGCCATTGCCAATGTCAGCAGTTCCCTAATTCAAGGCATCATCATCGTGTCGGTGATTATGCTGTTATTTCTGATGAATTGGCGCACCGCCGTAATTACTCTGAGTGCAATTCCTCTGTCTTTGTTGATTGGCTTAATGTTCATGAAAGCTTTTGGCTTGGGCATTAACACTATGACCTTGGGCGGTTTAGTCGTAGCCATTGGCTCAGTTGTGGATGACTCAATCGTGGACATGGAGAACTGCTATCGCGGACTACGAACTAATCAGGCACAGGGCAACCCGAAGCATCCTTTTGAGGTGGTGTATGAAACCTCTGTGCAGGTGCGGTTAGCCGTGATTTTTTCCACGGTGATTATCGTAGTCGTGTTTGCACCAATTTTTAGTTTGACAGGCGTTGAAGGCAACATTTTTGCACCGATGGGTTTTGCATATTTGCTTTCCATCTGTGCGTCTACTTTGGTGGCTATGACCCTTTCACCTGCCTTGTGTGCAATTCTGCTGGCAAACCAAACCCTACCGCAAGAAGGTACATTCATTTCCCGTTGGGCAGAACGGTTATATCGTACATTGTTAAATCTGTCACTGCGATCGCCTCAAATTATTTTGGGTGTGGCACTTGCAGCTTTGGTTGCTGCTTTTGCGATTGTTCCCTCCCTGGGACGGGTGTTTCTCCCCGAATTTCAGGAGAAATCATTGGTCAATTCAATGGTTTTATTTCCGGGTGTTTCCCTAGATATGACCAATCGGGCAGGGATGGTACTGTCTACTGCGCTTAAAGATAATCCTTTGTATGAGTGGGTGCAAGTACGGGCAGGACGCACGCCAGGGGATGCAGATGGGGCGGGAGTGAGTATGGCTCATGTGGATGTAGAATTGAGCGATCGCGCCCTCCAAGACCGGGAAGCTAGTATTAAACAATTGCGGCAAGAGTTCAATCAACTGCCTGGTGTAGCATCTAACATTGGTGGATTTATTTCTCACCGCATGGATGAAGTGCTGTCGGGGGTCAGAAGTGCGATCGCTGTGAAAATCTTTGGCCCTGATTTAATTGAACTGCGAAAGATTGGCGAACAAGTGCGAGATGTGATTCAGCCCATTGCTGGCGTTGTAGACTTGCAGCTTGAACCCCAACTACCCATTCGTCAGGTACAAATCTATTATGATCGCCCAGCCGCCGCTACATATAGCTTGACTATGGAGGAGTTATCTAATGTGGTGGAAACTGCTTTAAATGGTCGTGTAGTATCGCAAGTAGCAGAAAATCAGCAGCTCATTGATATTTCTATCTCTTTGACGGAGAAAGCCCGCAATAGCCTAGATGCCATTCGCGCTATTCCCATCACTACCCCAACTGGGCAAACTATCCAACTGGGTGCGGTTGCGAAAGTAGAGTACGGGATGGGAGCGAATGTTGTAAATCGGGAAGATGTATCACGGCTGATAGTTGTTTCGGCAAACGTTACCGAGCGCGATTTGGGCAGTGTCGTTGGCGATATTCAATCCCAAATTCAACAGAAAATCAAACTCCCTAATGGCTACTTCATCCAATACGGCGGACAGTTTGAATCGGAGCAGCGTGCTACTAATAATCTACTGGTGTTTAGTATCTTGGCAGCGATCGCCATTGCCGTGTTAATGTTCTTCTCTGTTAAATCCCTCTCCGCGACAATCGCTATCATGCTCAATCTGCCTTTGGCTTTGGTGGGTGGTATTGTTTCCATTGCTTTGAGTGGGGGTGTGATGTCAATTGCTTCTCTAATCGGTTTCATTACCCTATTTGGTGTTGCCGTCCGCAATGGCTTGTTGTTGGTAGACAACTATAACAATAAGTTTGCTCAGGGAATGCCCCTCAAAGATGTGATTGTTAAAGGTTCACTAGAACGAGTTAATGCTATTCTGATGACCGCACTTACTTCTGCACTAGGGATGCTGCCTTTGGCGATCGCTAATGGGGCTGGAAATGAAATTCTGCAACCCTTGGCAATTGTAGTTTTGGGCGGTTTATTTACATCTACAGCTTTGACTTTATTGGTTATTCCGGCTCTCTACGCCAAATTTGGCAAACAGTTGATGCCTCAACAGAAAACCGTTTTGGTTAACCAATCCTAGTCAAACTAATAACGATGATGTTGTGATTGAGACTATAGCGATCCTAAATAAGACCTAAACATTTCTCTTCTTTCTCTTCCTCTGTGGTCTCTGTGTCTCTGTGGTTCGTTAAAAAAATTCCGTTCATAACTCATTTAGGATTGCTATATAACAACATCTTTACAATCCCCACGGCTTCTAGCTGGGGGATTTTTGCTACCCTGTGGGAACACTACGCGAACACAAGAATTTCATTGATTTGAGAGTAAGTAGGCGTGAAAAAACCAAATATGTAATAAGACTGTGTTTTTAAGGTGATAAATTTAAAAATTAATAAAGCCGCCAACTATAGGACTCCTATTTGATTATTGAACAAAACCCAGTACATACTGAAAGCCTTCTTTCGGTGTTCCCTGTTCCCTGGCTCTACGAAAGATTCATAAATCAAACCGGATTCCTATAGATTCATTTTGCACAAATTGCACCAGCCAATCCTTAACGTTACGGGTAGCCCGACAATCATCTTCATTATAACTTTGAATAACTTCTAGCAAAGTGCGATCGCCTGTTTCTAGCCACTGGTCATACCAGTAAATACACTTGGCTCCACTAGCTTCTTTTTCTCGCCACTCAAAGCCCAACCAGCGAGCAATGGCTTTCAGGGCATAACTTTCTATAGGTAAGGCGACGCTTTGAGTTAATTGTTCATATATATCCACAAACCGATTTAATACAGGACGTACTGAAGAATTGGGAGTACGATAAAGTTTCGCCAACCGTTTAACTGTATCAACTTCATACACACAAAAATGATAAATTGGTGCATCAGGATATTGCCAAACTAAATCAAGAAATTGCTGCCAAATTAATGCTTCTTCTTCTGGCTTCTCTGCTAGAAAAGAATAAAACTTTTCTGTTTTGGCTTGCTTATCCACAACCAAAATTCCCAACAGATAATCTAAATCCAAATCTGGTTGTGCTTCAATATCAAAATAAAGCTCTACAGGAGCAGTAAATGTAATATCCTCTTTTGGTAAGGAATTAGGTAAAATAAACGGTCGTTTTTGCAGTACAGATTGCGCTTGTACAATTAGTTTAGGTGCGACTACGTTAGTGAAACCAGGAAGGTTTTCGAGAATGAGAGGGCTAGTATGAGCAAGAGATTCCACAGTATTGATAGATAAAGCCTGGAGTTGGTCGAAGCGAACGGGTGTAACTCCTGGTAATAAAGAAAGATGTTGCTGTGATTGCGCGATCGCATAACATTGATTGTACCAATGGCAAAGATTACACTTTTGGCGGGAAATAAAAACTTCTGGTGGTTCTGGTAACTCTAATGCTTGGATAAACTCCCACAAAATGCTCTGCATTTTTGGTATCCATTTGGATAAATCCACAGCATAATCCCTATCTTTGGTACGCAACACCAGCCAAGCTATTTCCGGCGTAATTTCTTGTACCCTGGCCAATACTTGAGCATGAAACGCCGCTACAACCTGATATTCTTGCTTAGGACGCTTACCCAATTCGATATTTGCCGGTATATATATCCAATCGCCAAAACGAGACTGTCCTGGCTGTTTCACCAGTAAATCAGGGCGACTCAGCGCAGTATATTCCAGTGATGGGGAAACATCTTGATTTTCCCAATCTACCAAATCATGATAATTAGCTAACAGCACTCCCCGATAAATGTACTCAACTCCACGCTGCATTAATTCTAAGGTCGCTGCTTGTCCTGCGTCCCAGTCACCTCGCGGGTAATCGGGTTTGTGATAATAACTCAACTCTGCCAAAATACTCTGACGATGAGCAATTTTATCTTGTTGTAGTTTGAGTAACAACTCATTGGGAGCGTCACGCTGAGGTGTATCGCCGTAAGTATCTAAAACAGGTCGGCGTTTACAGCGTTGATATTGCAGTAGGTGTTCAGCATTGATTAACATTCCCTTAAGTTAACAAGAATTAGCGAAATCTGGTGATGTTCCAGATAGCTAAATTTTCTGTGATTCAAAGTACACTCTCCAATTTATTGGACTAACACAAAAAACCTCCCAAACCTTCATAACTCTGTGTCCTCTGTGTGTGCGGTACGCGAACGTTACATCTAAATTATTTCTGATTCCGTGGGAGAGTGAGAAACTAGAAGAGTGAAAAGATAGGTATTTTGAAGTTTTATGACTAATATTGCCACTGCACAAACTCAATTACATCAACATCGGTCACAATTTCCCGCTTTAGGAAATAAGACTTATTTTAATTATGGTGGACAAGGGCCGATGCCTCAAGAGGCAATGAATGCCATTACTCAAACTCAAGCAGACATCCAACAAACTGGACCTTTTGGGAATGAAGCCTACGCCAAAGTTTCTCAAGCCAAGCAAGATTTGAGAGATGCGATCGCCTCCCAGTTGCAAGCACCACCAGAAACCATTACTCTAACGGAAGATGTGACAGTTGGCTGCAATATTGCTATATGGGGTATTGACTGGCAAGCTGGCGACCATCTGCTACTTTCAGACTGCGAACATCCAGGAGTAATTGCTACATCCCAGGAAATCGCCCGCAGATTTGCCGTAGAAGTTACCACCTGTCCCCTCAAGGAAACTTTAAATGCAGGAGATCCTGTTGCAGTCATTGCTCAACACTTACGCCCCAATACTCGCTTAGTCATTTTAAGTCACGTCTTTTGGAACACAGGACAAGTTTTGCCTCTTGACAAAATAGTAGAAATATGCAGAGATAATAACTCATTAATTTTAGTTGATGCAGCCCAGTCTGTGGGATTATTACCTTTAAATTTAACCGAATTGGGGGCAGATTTTTATGCCTTCACAGGTCACAAATGGTTATGTGGTCCTGCGGGTGTGGGTGGTTTATATGTCCGTCCTGAAGCCAGAGAAAAATTACAACCAACATTTATCGGCTTGCGTGGCATTGTTGTAGATAGTCAAGGTCAACCGGTGAATTGGCAACCCGATGGCAGAAGATATGAAGTATCAACCTCAGCAACTCCATTGTATGTTGGTTTAACACAGGCGATCGCCATTCATCAGCAATGGGGAACCCCACAAGAACGTTATCAGCAAATCTGCCGTAACAGTGAGTATCTTTGGCGCAAATTGGGGACGTTAAGCAATGTAAAATGTCTGCGAACTTCTCCACCAGAAAGCGGGATAGTTTCTTTCCAACTAAATCAGCCACAAGCGCGAGTCCATTTCCAGTTAGTGCAATTCTTAGAAACACAAAAGATATTAACGCGCACAATTGTCGATCCTGACTGTATCCGCGCCACCGTCCATTACTTAACTTTAGAATCAGAAATCGACCAATTAATTGAGGGTGTACAAAAGTTTCAACAGACGTAATATCCAGAGAAAACCCCACCCCTAACCCCTCCCCGCAAGCGAGGAGGGGGACTTGAAGGAGATGAAAAAGAAATATATTTGCAAAAAGCTATAGTAATAATCCCCAGCTTTAATTACAAATTACGAATTACGAATTACGAATTACAAATTACGAATTACAAATTACAAAATATGCGCCCAATTTTATACGTAGCAATCACAAACCACGGTTTTGGTCATGCGACTCGCACAGCAGCAGTGGCTTCAACCATTCAAAAACTATGTCCAGAAATGTTGCTGATTATGGTGACAACTGCCCCCCGGTGGTTGCTAGAGTGCTATATAGAAGGTGATTTTATCCATCGTCCCCGTGCTTTTGATTTGGGTGTCATACAGGCAGATAGTTTGACAATGGATAAACAGGCGACTTTAGCCAAGTTACGGGATATTCAAAAAAACCAAAATTCTCTAAATGCCTCAGAAGTCAATTTTATCCGCCAAAATCGGGTGAATTTAATCTTGGCAGATATTCCATTTTTAGCGCCTTTATTTGGTAAAGCTGCAAATATTCCTTGTTGGATGATGAGTAATTTTGGGTGGGATTTAATCTACCGAGACTGGGGAGGTGAATTTATTCCTGTTGCTGATTGGATTAGTGAATGTTATGCCAAATGCGATCGCTTGTTTCGTTTACCTTTTCACGAATCTATGTCAGCTTTCAGTAATATTACAGATGTTGGCTTAACTGGTGGTTCTCCCCGCTACTCTGCTGATGAATTGCGAGTTAATTGGGGGATAACTGCGCCTAGAGAAAAAACGATTTTACTCACCTTTGGTGGTTTGGGTTTACAACAAATTCCCTACGAAAATTTACGCCATTTTCCCGATTGGCAATTTATTATCTTTGATAAATCTGCCCCAGATTTACCTAATGTCAGAAAAATTAGTGATAAAAAATACCGCCCTGTGGATTTTATGCCGATTTGTGGGCGTGTGGTTTCTAAACCTGGTTACAGCACCTTTTCGGAAACGATAAAACTGGATATACCTCTGGTGACAATTCCGCGAGATGACTTTGCTGAGGCTAAATTTCTGTTAGCAGGTGTTGTTAATTACAATCAACATCAAATTCTCACACCAAGGGAATTTTTTCAAGGGAATTGGAATTTCCTACATGAAACGCCACAGCCTCCAAAGCAATCTCAACCTTTGGCTAAAGATGGGAATGAAGCGATCGCTCATGCTGTAATCGACTATTATGAACTACCTAGACTAATAGATTCAGATTGCTGACCATGATCCACAGATAATCTGGGAATGAGGAAGATGAGTTAATAGTCCGACTTCAGAAACTCCTCATCTCCCTCAACTTATAACTGAGAACTTTTAACCCCCCAACTCGTTGGGGCGCTTGTATTGCTGATAGGCGGCGAAAAATAGCCCAGCAAGGGTGACAACAATCAGACCAAGGACAATACCGGATAGCAGGGGTTCAACCACTTTTAATCTCCTGTTTGCAAATGTTTAATATTCGTTGCTGCTTTTAATTCTACCAAATAAGGGATGAATCCCTAGTCATACAATGTTTTTGGAGGACTAATGATTATGAAAAAATTATCATTTGTGCTTGCAGACACCATCAAGAACTTTTAAGCTATGTGTAGGAAATGAAAAACTTTTAGTAAACTCCACTTTTACGGCAAACCTTTTGGATAACCAGATTACCAAACCAGAAACTCAGATACAATGGATCACCTTATTGGCTCTGGTGATACTGCTAGCAGCCCCTTTAGGCATTTTTGGTGTTCAAATGGTTAGAGCTGCTGATCCTTATGTGAAGAATGTCCTTTCCCTCAAAGGAGACTTAGTTCAAGGACACGCAATCTTTCAAATTAACTGCGCTGGTTGTCATGGACTGGAAGCAGATGGGCTAGTTGGCCCCAGTTTGCAAAGTGTCTCTAAGCGCAAGTCTAGATATAAGCTGATTCATCAAGTGATTAGTGGCGAAACACCGCCAATGCCAAAATTTCAACCTAGCGTGCAAGAAATGGCAGACCTATTGAGCTATTTGGAGAGTTTATAATCTATTGAATTATCAAAGTCAGATTCTGCCGATAATGCTTGACTTGACAACTATTTCGATGCCCCACGGTGTAAAGCTGTGGGATTTTTGCTGAAATAATGGCTTACAGTTTATAACTTTTCTCAGATGAACTCCATGATTTGAGAAAAATTCGATATAAAATCTAAAACTTAAAATCAAAAATTACAATGACAAAGCTGAC
The DNA here is from genome assembly GCF_034931045.1 of Nodularia sp. UHCC 0506. Classification (NCBI taxonomy): domain Bacteria; kingdom Bacillati; phylum Cyanobacteriota; class Cyanophyceae; order Nostocales; family Nodulariaceae; genus Nodularia; species Nodularia sp. UHCC 0506. The sequence goes on along the minus strand of NZ_JAYGHH010000003.1, from coordinate 35,899 downwards.
TCCTAATTCTAGTTTTAGTTTGACCCTGCGTTTGCAAATTCCCAACCGTGTGGGGATGTTAGCATCAATTACTCAGGCGATCGCTACCAGTGGCGGTAATCTCGGACACATCGATTTAATTGAACAAACCCGTCATGAGTCTACCCGTGATATTACTGTAGATGCGGCTAGTACTGAACACGCTGAGACGATTGTGCAAACAGTAAAAGCATTGCCAGATATTAAATTACTCAGTGTTTACGACCGCACCTTTAATTTGCATCGTGGGGGCAAAATTGGCATTGTCAGCCGCATTCCTATCAAGAGTGTTTCTGATTTAGCAATGGCGTATACTCCTGGAGTTGGTCGAATTTGTACAGCGATCGCCCAAGACCCAGAGGAAGTTTACAATTTAACCATCAAGCAAAATACTGTCGCCATTGTTACAGATGGTAGTGCCGTTTTAGGTTTGGGAAATCTGGGTGCGTCGGCGGCCTTACCAGTCATGGAAGGTAAAGCCATGCTATTCAAAGAATTTGCCGGGCTGGATGCTTTTCCCATCTGTCTTGACACCCAAGATACAGATGAAATTGTGCGGACAGTCAAAAATCTCGCTCCTGTTTTTGGTGGTGTCAACTTAGAAGATATTGCTGCACCTCGTTGCTTTGAAATCGAAAAAAGATTACGAGCCGAACTAAATATTCCCGTCTTTCATGATGACCAACACGGTACAGCCATTGTTACCTTAGCAGCCTTGTTTAACGCCTTAAAGCTGGTCAATAAGACAATGGCAGAAATTCGCATTGTGATTAATGGTGCTGGGGCGGCTGGAGTGGCGATCGCTCGTTTACTTCGCAAAGCTGGAGCCGAAAAAATCTGGATGTGTGACTCCAAAGGAATTATCTCTACCAGTCGCACTGATTTGACCCCAGAGAAGCAGGAAGTAGCTGTTAAAGCTCAGGGTACGCTGGGGGGTGCAATGCAAGGCGCAGACGTGTTTATCGGCGTAAGCGCACCAGGAGTATTGACAGTGGAAATGGTGCAAGCAATGGCCAAAGACCCAATTGTTTTTGCTATGGCTAATCCCATTCCCGAAATTCAGCCAGAATTAGTCAGTAAAATTGTTGCGGTTATGGCCACAGGTCGCAGTGACTACCCCAATCAAATTAATAACGTCTTAGCTTTTCCGGGAGTATTTCGTGGGGCTTTAGATTGTCGCGCCCAGACAATTACCACCACCATGTACTTAGAAGCCGCCAGTGCGATCGCCTCCTTAGTTAAACCTTCAGACTTACATCGGGAACACATCATCCCTTCAGTCTTTGACAAACGTGTTGCGCCTGCTGTAGCTGCTGCTGTACAACAAGCCGCCCGTCAAGAAGGCATCGCCAAAAGTTAATTAATTCCCAAGGAGTGGGAAAATGAGGCAGATATAGCAAAATTCAAAATTCAAAATTCAAAATTCAAAATTCAAAATTCAAATACTTCCTGTGAATAGGTTTTAGAATTTTGCCATGTCCTAAACACCTTGGCGGTTGCTATAAAGGTAAATTTTCCCACTTTTCACTCCTGTACGGGCGGGTTGATGAGGAATTTCGACAAATCACAGAATCACTCCCTAAACCCGCCCCTACCCACTCCTACTGCAAAGGAATAAAACCCGCCCGTTCAACAGCCTGTTGTCCTGGAGGAGATAAAGCCAACTCCACAAATTGCTTAACGGCTGGACTAGTTTTAGATGGTACTGCTAAATAAACAACGCGACTAATCGGGTAAGTACCATTTTTCACTAAAGCTTTATCTGTGGGAGATATGCCATTAATAGGAATAATACGGACAGTTTGTTGATTTTCAATCTGCGTCACAGTACTGTAGCTAATACCATCATTACCTAAAGCCCGTAAGATTGGCGTAGTTTCATCCTTCTCCACCGTAGTAAAGTTATCGCCATCCGGTGCAAAAGGTTTACCAGAAAGTATCGCCTCCTGAAAGAAAGAATGAGTCCCACTGTCACGAGAACGGTTAATCACCTTTATCGGCAGATTCGGCCCACCCACTTCCGACCAGTTGGTGATTTGTCCGAGAAAAATTAAACGCAACTGTTCTACAGTTAATCCCCCTTTGTATGGGTTATTAATCCCTACAGCCACAGCTAAAGCATCACGGGCAATAGGTACTCCCACAATTCCTGCTGACAATTCGCTACCATTCAGGGGACGTGAACTAGCAGCCATTAATGCTTTGCCATCAATCAGGTTTTTTAATCCCGCATTAGTGCCATTAGGTTTACCATCAGGTATCCCGTAAGTTGTGGGTAAATTAGGATTTAAAAAATTATAGGCAATCTGAAACTGCTTAACTAGAGTAACTATAGTTACACTGCCATCAATGCTTAAAACTGTTGGGTTTGGTAAACTTGCATCTAAACTTCCTACATCAAAACCTTGAACTGGAATAGGTTCAGACCCAGAAGGTTGATCATTATTTAAAGATTGCGAGGTATTCTGATTGGGTTCTATAGAACTTGGTATTAGTCCAGGCAATAATTTGAAGTACCACAAACCTAATCCTAAAACTCCACCAGTGAGCAGTAGAGCCAGCACCAGTATGAGTATTTCTCGATTTTTGCTGTTTGTAGACATATTGTAGTATTTACCCTCATTAAGCAACTTGATAGAGGTTTTCAGCTACCACCCAAAGGGTATTTTGTCATACTTTAATACAATTGCCCTCTGAAAAATTCCGGATTTGATTATCGGACTACAGTATTTCTATTCTGCGTTCAAGAATTCTAAATACCCATTGCTGAGTTCTTTCACTGCTAAATCATAAAATTGCTGACCGTGTTCTGGTGTTGCTAAAACCGGATTTGAACCCATGCGTCCATCTGGGTAACGTTTGCGGAAGTCGGTTGCACTATAAATTTTGTGTCCACTGGCAACGTCTGGAGAAAGGGGTGCTTGTTTGATTGACTCTGGATAAATATACTGGGTAAGGGCGACTTCACTGGGTGTCGCGTGAGAGCCTTCTTGGTCGCCATATAATTCTTTAGCTAGTTTATATACAGAACTGCACATAAACCAGTTAGCTACTTGACATTGTATCTGTTGGGCGTTGACAATCTGCAAATCTTCCAAATGTGCGTAAGTTTCCGAAAAAGCAGCTTTGAGGGTGGCAATATTACCACCGTGTCCATTGATAAAGTAGAATTTGGCAAAACCAGCTTTGCTTAAACAAGTGATGTAATCTCGTACTACCTGAATCATCGTACTGGGACGCAGACTTATTGTGCCAGGAAAAGCAGTATGATGTAATGCCATGCCCACATTGATTGTAGGGCCAATGAGTGCCTGTGTTGCTTCACCTACACCACGTGCGATCGCTTCTGCACAAATCGCATCAGTTCCAATTAAACCTGTGGGGCCATGTTGTTCTGTAGAACCAATGGGGAGAATAATACCCCGTGATTTTTGTAAATAAGCTTCAACTTCTGTCCAAGTGCTTAAATGTAGTTGCATTTTGCAGAAAAATTTAGTTTAGGAATATCCAATTTCTAGCATTTTAAAAAATTCCTGGACTACTTCATCTGTACTTTTATTCCTCCATTCATGCCAAAATTTTACCCCCTATTGCAGTATTGCTAAGTAGGGCTTGCTGTTCGCGTAGTGTGCCGTTAGGCATAAAAGTTGTTTGTGAGGATAGGGAACGGGGAACGGGGTTTTGAGGATTTATCTTGGTGAAAATATCTGAATATGCAATCAATTAATGCATAATTTTTCATCTTCACAAGTCTGATTCCTTGCACCTTTTTAATTTTTCAGGTTCCTTAAACCCTTGATGGATAACGGTTTTACTTTTATTCGGCCAGCCCTAAGTAGGTCGTCGCCAATAATAAAGGTTTGTAGTCAGGACTAAAGCCCTTACTACGAGCTAAGTTACAATATTTTTAGCTTTATTTTCTCCAACTTATTCAGAGGCTGTTCATTCTCTATTATCAATTTTTATACTTAAATTTTTCAGTATTTGGGTTCTAACCTAATACCAGAAAACAAGCTCTTTAAAGTTAGCAATGAAGACCTTACAAACATCCTCTTATTCAAATTTTTACATATTTTATTGAGAATATTTCTTATCTGGTACAATTGCTGATATTATTTATTGATATTCTCAATTTTTACTAAGCCTAAAATGTTTAAACAGTTACAAAGTAAATATTATGTGTTTGTGGGTGGATATCTATTGACTGCGGTCTTAGGTTTGACTGGATGTGATTCTACTCCTAGTGAACCCACAAGTGATAGCACAAAGACACCTGAAACTACTGCTCAACCTGTAGCAAGTGAGGAAAAAATCAGTGCGGGAGAACAAGCCAATGCGGATTTTCAGGATAAACTCAGTGGTCAAGCCCTTCTAAATGCTTTAAAACAAGGGGGTCATGTAATTTATCTTCGCCATACCCAAACAGAAAAAGATTATGCTGACCAACTAGAAGCGGTGATGGGTGATTGTTCAACTCAACGGATGCTGAGTGAAATAGGATGGAAACAAGCGAGAACTATTGGGGAAGGATTTCGCAAGTCTGCTATTCCTTTTGATAAAGTGATTTCTAGCCAGTATTGTCGGGCTTGGCAGACAGCAGATTTAGCTTTTGGGAAATACGAAAAAAATGCTGACCTCAACTTTCCCAAGGCTGAAGACTATACCCCCGAACAAACGGCTCAGATGAAAGCCCAGCTAACACCTATGTTAACTACTGTACCAACAACAGGAACTAATACTATCATTGTTGGTCATGATGATTTGTTTGAAGCCGCAACAGGTATTTATCCAGACCCACAGGGTATGGCTTACGTTGTTAAGCCTGATGGCAAAGGTGGTTTTGAACTGATTGCCAATATGCTTCCCGAAGAATGGGAAAAATTAGAGTAAAACTAGTGTTTAACCACTCCAAATAGAGCAGATAAAGTCTGCTCTTAACGAGCGATTCAGTTTTACTATATGATGCTTGACACTTGATTGAGTAGGTAGGTAGGAAAAAACCAAACTATATTACGAAAAGTAAGCAGGGAAAAAATCCTGACCAATGACCAATGACAAAGGACGACCCCCACCAGTTAACTTTATTTACGCCCACTTACTTAATCAAAACAATAATGTTTTTTCACGTCGCTTGTGATTTCCCATGTACAAGACATACCAGCAGGAAACGTGACTAAATCACCTTTACCCATCTGCACTGGTTGTCCACCATCAGGCGTAACAACGACATCACCTAACAAAAAATAACAAGTTTCTTGAGTATCATAAGTCCAGGGAAATTTGGATATTTCTTTCTGCCAAATTGCCCATTGGAAAACACCTAACTCCTTAAGATGTTCTGCACTCGGTTGATGCTCAATTTTAATTTCCATGCTATGTTTTCTCAGTTAGGATTTAGCAGTAGTTCTGGATGTCTTCTCCACATTTATCTACTAAATAACACAATGCCCGAAAACGCAAGCCGACAAATTGATCATAAAGTGGATTCAGCTGACACAAAGCCGGAATGTGGGCTATTTTTCGACCGAATAGGATAATATCACGCTCGAAAGGACACTGCGCCGGAATCAATTTCGCAATAAAGTGAGCAAAGTCACGATTTTGAATTTCAAGATTGTCTAGTTTTTTACGTAATGGTTGCAGTAAGTCGAATTTAGGCAGAGTAAATTTATTTTTTCTACCCGCTTGATGCGTGGCTTCTACTTCTGCGGGTTTGATAAAAGCAGGTAGGATAATATGTTGATTATTTGTCTTAAGCATAGTTCTAAGCAAGGTCTTCCTTGTATTGATAAACTATTTGCCAATTTAGAGCTTTACCATGCAATCTATGTCTGTCATTTATCTTGTGCTGATGACTGGAACGAGCAAAAGCACAAAGTGATTAATTTGCATAGAAATTGCTGGTAAATAGTTCACTTACTTTATATTTAAGCTCACTAGATAACGAATAACTGTCCCGTTAAATACAAAATAACAAAGAAAATATAAAAATGGTGTTCCATTAACTTATACTTATTAATTGTTGGTTTTGAAAGTAGCGATCCCCTATATATGATTTCAATTCGTAGTTCAGAAACTGACCAGTAGTTTAATTTGTAATTTTGCTAACTAGAACAGGTGTAACCTTGACTCCAGCTAGAATTAATTTATATTCATTACCTAACTTTAATTAATATTAGTGCCTTGGTATCAAAAAAAATGTCCTTTTTGCTACAAAACTGCTACTAGATATTATTTAATTAACTGCACCATATCCTTTGATAAGTACAAACTAATCTAAATTTTGTCAATTTCAGAAATCACTACCATAATTCAAACCAAAGCACAAGTATAGGACTCCTATTTGAATTTTGATAGCTTGCGTGGCGTAAGCCATATAAAACTCCGTATACCTGGAATTTACTATATTATTAAGCACATAAAAAACACAACTCAGCATGATCTCGAACAGTGACAAGAATTAATTTCGGCTTTGTCAATACAAAAACTGTTAAGTAAAATTACAAAATTTGCCAAAATATTGAGAAATTGGCGGCAAGTCAAACATAGCTTTAACGTAGAACCTATAGGAGATACTTGAAGCAAATATAAAATATGAACCAGAATAATACTCAAAAATACCAGTTTGTCTGTACATTGACCTTTGGTGACATCTACGGTCAAATAATAGTTTGGTTAATAACAATCACTCTCAGTTTGGCATCTGCTTTGGCATTGATGGGTGCTAAACGGCCTGTGTATGCTTTAGCAACTGTGGGTCTGATAGTTCTGTTATCACTGCCATTTTTATTGTTTGCATTCGTCACTACGTTATTCAATCATATTGAAGTCCGAGCGACATCTCCAGCTACCAAGACTGAACCTATACCTGGAAATATTTCTCAGCAACAACCAGTACAAGCCACTAGTTGATTTAACTAAATTATAATTTTGACACCCTGCTGTCAGCAGGGTATTTTCTTGTCAGTATTAGGGTTTGCTGTTCGCGTAGCGTGCCGTTAGGCAGAAAAGTTTTGTCGTGGAGGCAGGGAACAGGCATCTGTCATCCCCAAATTTTCTGATTTATTTAATAAGCCCTAATTAGACCGAAATCTCATGGCGATCGCCTGAGCGATACCCAAGGGCTAAGTAGAAACCAAGTAGGGGCAGGGTGATGAAAATTATTGTTGTAATTGAGAATATCTTGAATTTATCACCATTTCAAGGTTTTCAGGAATTAAGAACGCCCTCTCCTCCTTGACGGTTACTGTAAATAAATATTTAATGAGTATTAAGTACTATTCAAATCGTTTATTTTGGTATGTGTTATGTTTAACTTTTAATTGAATCTTAGAATTTCCCTTGAAAATCAAGGGTTACAGACGGTTAGATCCTCAATTTAAGCGTCAGCCAAGACTTATTAATACTAAAGCCTGTTATTATTGCCCAACAAGGGTTTAAAGCTTATTTGCATAGGGATCTAGCATAACAGGTACGGAAGAACCTGAAAACCTCTAAAGCAGGAGAAAGGAACTGAATGCTGTGGTTTTTCCTCTGAAGATGACAGGAGCAAAACAATAGTTGAATCCCGATATTGATTATCAAAATAGCAGTGTGATTTCAGTTGATTTGAATTGGGGAAACCTAGTAGCGACGATTGCCTTCCAAATCCGTCAATCTTTAGACCTGGAAACGATTTTACAAACCACTGCTGATCAAGTGTATCAGCTTTTAAAATGCGATCGCGTGCTACTATACCAATTTGACCCAGATGGAAAAAGCGGTCAAGTGGTAGTGGAAGCCATTTCTGACCCCCAGTGGTCATTACTGCATCGGGTGGTGCATGATTCCTCCTGGCTAGAACCCTATCAAGAGAAACAGATCAGCGCGATCGCCGATGTTGCTGCTGCCAATCTCACCCCCGGTGATGACGAATTTGGGGGAGTGTTTCCAGTGCTTTGTGCATCCCAGCTTTGGGGCTTGCTGATTGCCCATAACTGTCAGGCTCCTCGCCCGTGGACAGAGAAAGAAATGGAGGGGTTGCAGCAAATTGCCGTTCATCTGGGCATCGCCATTTATCAAGCAGACTTGTTGGCACAGTTGCAAGCCGCAAAAGCAGACTTGGCAAGACAGGTAGCCACTTCCACCCAGGAACTAGAACAGGCTGATCAGCAACTTTTCACCAATGTGAAAGAGTGTAACGAGGTTGCCATAGCACTGCACCAAAGGGAAACCTTTTCACGGCAGCTTCTCGATAGTCTGTTTACCTTTGTGGGGGTGTTAACCTACGATGGCGTGTTGATCGAGACTAACCAAGCTCCCCTGGTTGTTGCTGGCATAACCAGTGAGGATGTGATTAACAAGCCCTTTGTCAATGCCTACTGGTGGAGCTACTCACCGGATGCACAAGCACAAATTAGTGAAGCGATCGCCATTGCCCAGCAAGGAAACTCCGTGCGGTTTGATATTTCGATCCTGGTGCGGAAAGGCGATCGCATCATCATCGACTTTTCCCTTAATCCCCTCCGTGATCCCACTGAAAAAATCACGCATCTAATTTTTTCCGGTATCGATATTACCGAACGGAAACAAGCAGAAATTGCCCTGCGCCAAAGCCAAGACGAACGGTTTAGACTGGCAGCGATCGTGGAATCGTCCCAGGATGCGATCATGAGCAAAACCCTTGATGGCATGATCACCAGTTGGAATCAGGCGGCAGAAAAATTATTTGGCTATACCGCCTCAGAGGCCATCGGTCAGCAGATCACGTTGCTGATTCCGCCAGAGTTACAGCCTGAAGTGGCATTGATTTATCAGCGTATCCAACGAGGAGAATTGGTTGATACCTACGAAACCCAACGGTTACACAAAGATGGTAGCTCAGTTGATGTCGCATTAACCATTTCCCCCATTCGGAATGAAAACGGTTTGGTAATTGGCGCATCGAAAATTGCCAGGGATATTCGCCAACGCAAACACCTGGAAGCCGAACGGAACCAAGCCGAACTTCAGATGCGCCAGACTAACGCCCAACTCGAAGATTTCTTGGAAAATGCCAGCGACCTGATCCAGAGCGTCTCGTTGCAGGATGGGAAGTTTCTCTATGTTAACCACAGATGGATCACCACTCTAGGCTACCAGCGCGATGAACTTGCCACCTTGACTGTATTTGATCTAATTTCCCCTGACTGTCTCCCGAATTGTCAAGATATCTTCCAAAAATTGCAATCGGGAGCAATTAATCATATTGAGCGACTGGAAAGTATCTTTGTAAGTAAAACAGGGCAGAGGATTCTCCTTGAAGGTAGTCTCAATGTCCGATGGGAAGCAGGGATACCCGTTGCCACCCGCGCCATCTTGCGGGATGTGACAGTCCAACGCCAAGTGGAAAAAACTCTCCAAGAGCAAACAACGATTCTCCGCATCTTCTATGAATCTTCGCCCCTGCTTTTGGGAGTGGTGGAATTGTCAGACAATGACATTCTCCATACGCACCATAACCCAGCCAACCTCAAGTTTTTTGGGGTTTCTTCAGCAGCCCTCGACCACAAATGGGCTAGTGAAATTGGAGTTCCACCAGAGCATATCCAACGTTGGATGTTTCATTACCGCAAAAGCCAGGAAATGCAAAAGCCAGTTCAATTTGAATATGAATATCAAACCGAGGCTCAGACTTACTGGTTGTCAATGGTAGTTCAATTTATTGGTATTGCTGACAGTGGGCGATCGCAATTTTCTTATACGGTGCAAGATATTAGTGAACGCAAACAACTAGAAATTGAGCATCAGCGTGCCGAAGCTATGCAGCATCAGGCAGAACAAATCAGTCATGAACTGACACTTCTAGAGAAAATCTTAGAAATCATCCTCGCAGGCTATTGGGATTGGGATATTCAGAGCAATCAACAATACTTTAGCCCTGGCTTTAAACGGATGTTGGGTTACGATGATCACGAACTCCCCAATTTACCAGATACCTGGCAAAAACTGATCTTTCCAGAGGACTTAACCAAGGCATTAGCCTGTTGTGAACAACATTTTCAAACTCATGGGGAAACTCCCTTTTACAACGAAGTCAGATATCGTCACAAGGATGGCTCAACGGTTTGGGT
>NZ_JAYGHH010000003.1:14220-25765 GCF_034931045.1 Nodularia sp. UHCC 0506 | reverse complement strand
ATGTTCGGGGCAGGTGATTTCCTGGGATGAGGACGGCAAACCTCTCCGCATGATTGGCTGTCATATTGACATGACTGTTCGCAAACAAGCCGAAAACAACCTCCACCATATCAACCTAGTGCTGGAAAACGCTGTAGAAGGCATTGCCCGCTTGGATGCTGCCGGGCGATACATCAGCGTTAACCGTGCCTATGCCGAGATTTGTGGCTATAAACCAGATGAATTAATCGGTCAGATATGGACGTTGACAGTTGATGCAGAGGATTTACCTGCACTGGAATCAGCCTATCAAACCATGCTGCAAACGGGCAAGGTAGATATTGAAAGCAAAGGAGTGCGTCAGGATGGTTCTCTGTTTTACAAGCAGATGATCATGATTACTGATCATGATGAGCAGGGGGCATTTATCGGGCATTACTGTTTTATCAAAGATATTAGCGATCGCAAACGCAGTGAACAGCAACTAGCCACCAGCGAAGCCCGCTTCCAAAAACTAGCATCAACTTTACCGGGAATTATCTACACCTCAATTCAGCGAGTAGATGGATCGATGGAATTTACCTACGCCAACGACTTCATCTCGGAGGTATCAGAAATGGAGGTGGATCAGATACTGGAAAACACAGATATCCTGTTGACCATGTTCCATCCCGATGATCTGAAAGGATATCAGGTAGCTATGCAGGAAAGTCTAGCCACTATGCAGCCGTTTAGTCACGAATGGCGCATTATCACCCCATCGGGTAAAACAAAGTGGATACAGAGCAATAGTCGTCCAGAAAGGTTAGCAAATCAAGAGGTGCTTTGGTTTGGGGTTGTCATAGACGTAACCGATTTTAAGCAATCTGAACTGGCTTTGCAGCGAAGTGAAGCCCGTTATCGCAACATCATTGAAACCACGATGGAAGGGGTGTGGATGCTAGATGCAGAGTGCAAAACCACATTTGTCAATCAGAGGATGGCAAATATGCTGGGCTACACTACAACCCAGATGGCAGGTACTAACCCGATGGACTTCGTTGCTCTAGCTGATCGCCCCCAAGTCCAAAGTTATATAGAACGGCAACAACAGGGCATTGAAGAACAACAGACCTTCAAGTTTCAGCGCCAGGACGGAACTAATTTGTGGGCCATCGTCTCAGCCACACTGATGTTAGATGATCAAAGTAACTTTATGGGGGTAACTGGCTTAATTACCGACATTACCGAACTCGTCACGGTTCAAGAGGCACTTAAATCTTCTCAGATCCAGCTCACCAGTGTTTTAAATAGTTCTTTGGATGGGATTATGGCCTTTCGGTCGGTACGGGATCACCAGGGTACAATTATTGATTTTGAGTGGCTATTGAGCAATCCCACCGCCTGCTCCCTTGTGAAACGATCAGCAGATGATTTAATTGGGAAGCGGCTATTACAGGAATTTCCTTGCAATCAAGAGGAGGGTTTGTTTGATCTCTATGTTCAAGTAGTAGAAACCGGTGAGCCGATTCAGCGACAGTTTCACTACAACCGCGATGGCATTGAGTGTTGGCTGGAAAACATTGCGGTTAAACTAGAAGATGGCTTTGCCGTTACCTTCCGGGACGCGACGCTCATCAAGCAATCAGAAATAGCGATTCAGCAAGTGAATCAAGAACTGCAAGAACGAGTTGCCGACCTTGACCAACGCCATGCAGAAATGCTGATCTTGAGCGAAATCAGTGATTTCCTGCAAGCCAGCCTGACGGTAGCAGAAGCCTGTGCAGCCTTCAGCAGTTTAGTGGAACCCCTCTTTCCTAACTGTTCAGGGGGAGTGTTTATTACCAATCCGTCTCGTAACCGCGTGGAGATGCTGTCCTCTTGGGGAGATTCCTTCCAATCTGCACCTGATTTTCACCCCAAGGAATGCTGGGCATTACGACGGGGGCGATTGCATACCTGTGAAGAACATCAAGCGGGGCTACGTTGTCAGCATATCCCAGCAGATGATGCGATCGCCACCACTCTTTGCATCCCCATGATTGCCCAGGGTGAAACCTTGGGTTTGTTCTATCTCAGTACCAATACGCCTACCGCTTTATCTGATGCTAAAGCACAGATTGCTCGCACTGTTGCCGAACAGGTGGCACTGGCGATTGCTAACTTAAATCTGCGCGAAACCTTACAATATCAAAGCATCCGCGATCCTCTCACTGGTTTATTTAACCGACGGTATTTAGAAGAAGCCCTGACTCAAGAAATTGCCCGTGGCCAACGTCAGCAACACCCAATCGGTGTAGTGATGATTGACGTAGATCACTTTAAGCGGTTTAACGATACCTACGGTCATGATGTGGGGGACTATGTGTTGCAAACCATTGGCACAATACTTAAAGAGAGCGTGCGTGGGTCAGATATTGCCTGTCGCTATGGGGGAGAAGAAATGACTCTGATTCTGCCGGAATCTTCCCTAGAAGAAACTAATACGAGGGCAGAACAGATTCGAGAGGCGATCTCTAATGTGATTCTTGCTTACAACGGACAGCATTTGGGCAAACTGACTATCTCACTGGGTATCGCAGGTTTCCCAAAGCATGGCGTAAAAGGCACATCCCTGATCCAAGCTGCTGATGCTGCCCTCTACCGTGCCAAAGCTGCCGGACGCAATCAAGTTGTAATTGCACCATAACGCATCTCTACAATAGAACAACAACTGATTGCGGACAGGGTTAATTATGCTGGAACATGATGTAATTATTGTCGGAGGGGGATTGGCGGGATGTCGCGCAGCCCTAGAAATTGCACGCACTGACCCTAGTTTAAATATTGCTTTGGTAGCGAAAACTCATCCCATCCGTTCCCACTCGGTAGCCGCCCAAGGTGGGATGGCGGCTTCTCTAAAAAATGTGGATTCTGAAGATAGTTGGGAAGCACACGCTTTTGATACTGTCAAGGGTTCTGACTATTTAGCCGACCAAGATGCAGTGGCTATTCTCGCCCAAGAAGCCCCAGATGTAGTAATTGATTTGGAACATATCGGTGTTTTATTTTCTCGCTTACCTGATGGTCGCATTGCTCAACGGGCTTTTGGAGGACATTCCCACGATCGCACTTGCTATGCTGCGGATAAAACCGGTCACGCGATTCTGCATGAGTTGGTTAACAACCTGCGGCGTTTTGGTGTGCATATCTATGAAGAATGGTATGTAATGCGCTTGATTTTAGAATCAGGTGAGGCCAAGGGTGTGGTGATGTTTCACCTGTTAGATGGGCATATAGAGGTGTTGCGGGCGAAGGCGGTAATGTTTGCCACTGGTGGCTATGGTCGCGTTTATAATACTACTTCTAATGATTATGCTTCTACTGGCGACGGTTTAGCGATGACGGCGATCGCTGGTTTACCCCTAGAAGATATGGAATTTGTCCAGTTTCACCCCACTGGTTTGTATCCTGTAGGGGTGCTGATTTCCGAGGCTGTCAGGGGAGAAGGAGCCTATTTAATTAATAGCGAAGGCGATCGCTTCATGAAAAACTACGCCCCCAGCCGCATGGAATTAGCCCCTCGTGATATTACCTCACGGGCGATATCTTACGAAATTCGCGCCGGGCGTGGTGTTCATCCCGATGGCAGTGCCGGGGGTCCCTGTGTCTATCTTGACTTGCGACACATGGGTAAAGAAAAAATTATGAGTCGTGTTCCCTTCTGTTGGGAAGAAGCCCACCGCTTAGTCGGTGTTGACGCAGTAACTCAGCCAATGCCGATTCGCCCCACAAATCACTACTGCATGGGTGGTATCCCAGTGAACACTGATGGTCGAGTTCGCAGCAGTGGAGATAATTTAGTAACAGGCTTTTTTGCAGCAGGTGAAACATCTTGTGTGTCTGTACACGGTGCTAACCGTCTTGGTAGTAACTCGCTATTAGAATGTATAGTTTATGGCAAGCGCACTGGGGCAGCGATCGCTCAATATGTGCAGAATCGGAAGTTACCTGCTGTGAACGAAGAACACTATATCCAAGCAGCCCAGCAAGAAATCCAAACCTTAATAGAACAGCCTGGAAAATATCGAATTAACCAAATTCGTCAAGCCTTCCAAGATTGTATGACTGAATGCTGTGCCGTTTTCCGTACTGAAGAAATCATGCAGGAAGGTTGGCAAAAAATCACAGAATTACAGCAGCAATACCCGCAAATATATTTAGACGATAAAGGTAGCTGTTGGAATACAGAACTCGTAGAAGCCTTGGAATTACGAAGTTTGATGGTGGTAGGACAAACAATTCTAGCCTCAGCCTTAAATCGTCAAGAAAGTCGTGGCGCACACTTCCGCGAAGATTATCCCCAGCGAGATGATACTAATTTTCTGCAACATACAATGGCTTATTATTCACCAGCAGGTATTGACATTCAATATCGCCCAGTAGTCATTAATATGTTTGAGCCAAAAGAGCGGAAGTATTAGAAATTTTCCCAAATGAAATTATTCATTTTGTAGTCCTCTTTTGATATCTGATGAGTATTGCAATGTATACAAAAACACTCGCACTCATCCCACAGTAAAATTGCGGACATTGACTTTTCCGTGAAAGATCGTCTCTATTGTCAGTTGTCAGCCCTAGCTAGGGCTGGCTGAATAAATATAAAACCCAGATAAATTGAAGGTTTGAAGTGATAAACCCGAAAGTAGGTGCAAGATTTTTGAAGGGTGTACCATCAAAAGTGTGAACTTTGGTTGAATAAATCAGAAAATTTGGGGATGACAGATAGCTGAAACTGTTCCCTATTCCCTGCCTCCACGACAAAAGTTTGGCAGCGAACCCTATTTAATTCGGCTGATGTCCATTATGCAAAAAAACATAATTTTCCCAGACTTAACTCTCTTTTTATAGAAGACAAAAAAAACTGCAATTATAATTAATTAAGATGATTGATATTGATACATAGTTATTGCTTTGTTTAACTCTGTCTGGGAACTTTTTTAAAAGCAATTCAATCATAATAGTAGAAATTTGAAGCACCATAAAACTGCCCCTAAATCTGCTCCTTGGAACAGTTAAGTTGGAGTGTTCACAGTTCACTTTTGCGTCAACATCAAAAAGTTATGAAAACGACAATTACTCGGTCTGCCTTATCATCAATTTTTAGTGCAGTGCTTGCTTGTGCAAGTATTATGCCAATAACTCCTGTTCAAGCCCAAAGGAACTGTAACAGGGCGACCAGACCAGAAATTGCAGGACTTTTCGACCGATGGAACAGGTCTTTACAAACAGGTGATCCAAATTTAGTTACTCAGAATTATGCCAGAAATGCTATTTTGCTGCCGACAGTTTCTAACCAAGTGCGCCGAAATCATGAAGAAATTCAGGATTATTTTGTAAAATTCTTAGCACTTCAACCTGTAGGCAAAATTAATTACAGTAGTATTCGCCTTTATTGTGGTGTCGCCATTGATTCTGGGATATATACATTTACAACCGTAAATAATGGTCAGACTCAGGAAGTTCAAGCCAGATACACCTTTGTCTATAATCGAGTCGGCAATCAATGGCTAATAGCAGAACACCACTCTTCAGCTATGCCAGAAACCATTACTACCAGTGCTAAATAGCAGTTGATTGCTGATGATCACATCCAACCACTTCGCAGAGTCATTAGCTTTTGACAATGGTTTGAATTAGCCCATAGTCCACAAATTTTTTCGCCCATAAGTTACCAGGAACGACCAATGACTACTTAATTAAGTAGGAGTTAAGCAATAATAAAATTTGCTTGACTCTTACTCAAAATAGATGTATAATTCATATCAAATCGAAGGGGAGTAGCTGCTAGCAGTAAATTTTAAATTACAAGCTAGTGCGTCTGAATCAACATACTGGCGATGAGCCTGGTTCAGATGGCAAATAACAAATATTTGGTAGCGAGACCTTCACTGAGTTTGCACATAAAAGTGTGTGAGCTTCAGTGAAGTCTTACCACTCTCATTGAAGCTCCACACAGGTAAAAAATCCTTCAGGAGTTTAAGAGAGTGTTAGCAGCATTTACAGCAGGTTTATTCCTAATTACAATTTCGGAGCTAGGGGATAAAACATTCTTTATAGCCGTAATCTTAGCGATGAAACACTCGCGAAAGTTAGTCTTCATCGGTGTGGCATCCGCCTTAGCTGCGATGACAATTCTTTCAGTTTTATTCGGGCAAATTGTATCTTTATTGCCAAAAACTTATGTAAAATACGCGGAAATAATTTTATTTTTTGCCTTTGGGGTAAAGCTGTTATATGAAGCTAGTAAGATGTCGGGTTCTAGCTGTGAGACAGAAGTAAACGAGGCTAAAGAAGCAGTAGAAAAAGCAGAGTTACAAACAAAGATAAAAACTCCCTTAGCAATTTTCATAGAAGCCTTTACACTGACATTTGTCGCAGAGTGGGGCGATCGCACACAAATTGCCACCATTGCCCTAGCTGCAAGCTATAACGCCGTGGGAGTAGCTGCGGGTGCAATTTTAGGACACACTATTTGTACAGCGATCGCAGTCATTGGCGGTAAAATTATTGCCGGACGCATTTCTGAACGTCAACTCACCTTTGCAGGGGGCTGTCTATTTCTGATCTTTGGCATCGTTGCTGCTGTAGAAGGAGTATAAAGGATTTGGGACTGAGGAGTGGGAAGAGAGAGGGAAGAAGAGGAGAACGTTCTCCCTATACCCCACACCCTGCCCCCTCAAGGTTTTAGCTTATCTTAATGCCATTACCCTATATCCTTAATCCTCAGAAGGAGTTTCCGACGATTGTGTAGGTGTAGGTGTAGGCGCAGGCGTTGGAGTAGCAGCCGCCCTGTTAATTTCATCCTTGTATTGAGCAGGTGCTAAAGCCACGGCGCTATCAAATAAAGGTTTAGCTTCTTCGACTTTGCCCTGTTCTCTAAAAAGCATTGCTTTTGCTAAAACGGGGCGAAAATCTTGAGGATCTTGCTTAATTGCTTGATCATAGACAGAAGTAGCTTGAGGATAGCGCATCTGAGAAGCGTGAACAGTACCTAATAGTACCTGTATAGCCACTGTATCTACAGTTCCTGGCTGAATTTTATTTCCCTGATCTGCCTTAGAAAGAGTATCTTCGAGCAAACCAACTGCGGCTTCAGGACGTTGCTGCTCTAACAACAGAGCTACTATACCTTGCAAAGCCTTCAAATCACCAGGTTTAGTTGCTAAAATTGAGCGATAAGCTTGAGCTGCTCCTTCCTGATCTCCCAATTGCTGCTTTGCTTGAGCTAACAGGACTCCATATTCCGACTGTTGGGGATTGAGTTGAGCTAGTTTTTCTAGAGGCTCAATAACTCCTTGAACATCACCTTGTTTTAAACTGAGCAGTTGTAGCCTCGCCTGTAATAAGCCATTCAGCGCAGTTTGATTTTCTGGTTCCCGTTGCAAAACCAATTCATAACCTCGTACTTCGTCTTGCAACTTTGATATTTGGTCAGAGGATTGTACTCTCGTGTCAGTGCTAGTGGCATTTTGGTTTAAGGGTGACGGATTATTAATAGCGCTGATAATAGGAATGACCGAAACACCCACAAATGCAGCTACTGCCAGCGCTAAGATGATCCTAACTATCCAACGATTGCGCGGTTGAGACACAGTTTTGTCTTACTCCAGAATTCAAACGACATGATCATTTACATAAATCGGAAAGCGAAAAATTTCCAAAACCTTGCGGAATACCGCCAATTGCCTGTGAATTTTATAACAATTAACTATTCACATTGCCAAAGTAAGTGATGACTTTAGGAGGAGCCGTCAGAATTGTACTTATGATATGCTTCCGAAACTAGTGTAAAGGCTCTCAGTTACATTAGCGTATTAATGCAAATGTAGCGTCTTTACCATTGTATTGGGCGCTCTGGTGTAGGTTTATGTAAAGTCAACATAACTTTCATTAACTGCACAAACGCTTTTTTTCATTGCCTTCGTAAAATCCCATTATGGGATGTATCTCCGCCGCAAGGAGTTTTTATGAATTCCGACCTGATGCCTTTGCCTGAATCTTCTAACTCTTCTACCAACCATCAGCCTCAAACCTATAAAGAGGCTACTGCTAATGTTCATACAGTGGCAGTGCATGACTCTCAGCCAGAAAATGCCTCTGTTCAGCCTAGTGAAACTACCTCCAATGGCAACTTAGGTCATCGCCTTCAACCGATTCCGCCTCCCAGTGAGCCGATGCAGTACCGAGCCATCGGGTTAGTCCGAGGTCGTTACCTTGCTAGCAGCGAACAATTTACTCAAGGTACACTGCTAACCAAAGATGGTGTAGAACTCAACGCAGTCCTACTCGGCCGAATTATGAGCTTAGTCAAGAATCATCTGGATTTAGAAAAAGATCATTTGTGGGTAGTTTATCCACGTACACGACAAGAAAACGACACCTTACACCTCCAAATTGTTGGGGTTTGGGAACCAGAAAATCTGGCTAAACAGCCAACCAAGGAGGATGAACAAGATTCACAGTCACAAAAATCACAGAAGTTGCAGACAACTGATGATGATCTACCCGAAAATCAAGAAGAATTTACAAGTGAACTGGTATCTTCATCCGAACTTTCTGACGGTAGTTTTTCCGTGCGTGGTGAGTTAGTTTACCAGTCTTTTGACGCTAAGAGCTTAGTAGTCAAAATTAAGCAAGCGCCACGCAAATCAACTGATAAACCCAAATATTTTAAGTTGAAACTGCGGGGTGTACTGACCACCAAAGGTGTGAACAAGTTTTGGGACTTTAAAGCCAAGCGGGAAGCTGATGTATTAGTAGTGGAAAAAGCCGAAGCGATCGCTGATCTGCCCAAAAAACGTAAACCACCCTTCAAAACAGGCTTTCGCGGTGGTGGGAGAAAACCATTTCCGCCTAGACGCAGTGGAGAAACCCCAAAACCAATCAAGAAAACAGCCGGCGAACCATCGGCGGTATCCAAACCCATACCAAAAGCCCCAGCACCTAAGCCCATTAAACGGCCAAAACCAGCTCAGGAATAGGGGAGGAAGCAGGGGAGCAGGGAGCAGGCTTGCCCTGAGCGCAGTCGAAGGGGAGCAAGGGGGAAGAAAATTCTCCATCCCAGTCCCCGTCCCTAAAAGTCCGTCCAACGGTCTTGGGGTAAAAATGACCTGTCCATCGGAATTGGAGCCACAGGTTCTGTGAGGGTGAAAGTACCTGCGGAAATCCATTGTTTTAATTCTGTGGCAATTTGCCGAGAAAAAAACATACTGGCTAGGGGAGCAACCCTCACAGTTTTACCCTCAATGGTGATGCGCCCAGACTTGAGTTGGGCGTAACTCACTAAACCAAAGGTAGGACGAACGCGCCGAGGAATAGAAAAATCGACAATTGGCGCGACTAAATCTTGATCTTGAACACTACAGCATTTAACTACTTCTTCGTTTAAGACTGGCAGGGGAACACCTACACCCAGCATTAACGAGGGACCATAACTTTTAAAGTAACAACCCCGTACCCAACGCGCATCCATTTGTTTGGCATCTCCGATTAAGGCTAAAGTGGCAGAGGGGCCAATGGGTGTACGATTGGGTAAACGCTTTTGTAAGGGGAAGTGTTGAGTACCTTCCCAAGCTACATAGCCAATACCGCCACCTAAAAAAATTCTTGTCCCAATACCAACAAGTTGCAAATCGGGGTCGTTCAGTAAGGGGGAAATTGCCCCAGGGTTAGAGTAAACGGCATTTCCCAAACTAGGTTGTAAGGGTCCGAGGTAAGTAAAAAGTGAGCGATCGCCTCCGTTCACACCTACAATAAAATTTTGGTAAAGATTGCGCGGATTGAATAAATAAAACTGATTGATGGTGTCACGGGTAATAGTGGTTTCAAAGGTCGCCCGTGGGTAACAATCTGTTACTTGTCCTTGAGCTTTTACGTGTACAGGTTTCCCAGCAATTAAGTTCTCAATCACATGACCACCACCATGTTCGCGGATTTCTTCCCCATCCATGACATCTACAGAACAACTCGCACCCAAGTATAAATCTACTGCGCCAAAACCTGAGTATGCTGGTACACCATCTATCCAACAGCGTCGAATTTTAATTGGGGGGTCAGTGTGTCCGAGATTAATAATTGCACCACTGGATTCCATTGGCTCAAATGTGCCAGTGGTAATTACATCAACTTCTTTAGCAACTTTGCTCACGCCGACTTCGGCTACTCGTGCTTTTAATTCTTCAATTGTCAATACTACTGCACGTTTGCGGCTGATTTTTTCGTTAATTTCGGCAATTGTTCGCATTTTAAATATAATTTTCCGATAAGTAATTTAGCCCGCACATTTTCTTTAACTGTCCAATCAATGGTTAAATTAGAAGAATGGCTTTCAGCAAATCATGAGCAATATTATCAATTTTTCAAAATAATTGATTTTGACTTTTTCGTGTTGAGTTTCTCTATCTTGTTGATATTCAAAATCTACCCCATCTGTGAAGTTTCATGGCTAAATAAAAACTAAGTCATATAATCTGCTAAGAAATTTTCAATCCCTTTAATCATAAGTTCCACATCAGAACGAGTAAATTTTTCAAATTCTCCATGTGCTGCTTTATTACGAATATCTGCCCAGGCTGTCAGCTCTTTTGCTTTTGGTTCATGGAAAACACCTGCTTTTCTTAATTCAACAATAAGTGAATTTAACCTTAAGGGTTTACCATCATCCTTAATTGTTGATATAGGAGGAATTTGTTTAATACAAAGGGTTCTTAAGGCTTTTTCTAAAACTGCTCCAGATAATACGGCTGCTGGAACATGGTCATATTGACCACTTGCACCTTCTGCTAACAACTGTTCAGCCTGTCCCATATAATCTGCTGCAATTTCTGCCTCTACTTGAAGCATTAAATCTCCTAAAAATCCCTGTTCAAAATCCTCTTTTATTGCTTTAAGGTTAGAGATGCAAACTTCTAATAAGTAATTATCGTTATCTTCTAAGCGTCTAATTTTATTAATTAAGTCTTGATGAACTCCGTCTTTAGGAAGGCAGTGGCTTAATAAAGAAATACAGTTGAACTTCCATTTCTCCAAAATTCTGAAATCAGCATTATTTTTAACCACATAGCTATCAGGATAATCATAAGTAGATATTGCTTCTCCTTTAGCAATTAGTTCATCAAAACGTGTAATGTATTTGTTAAAAAGGTTTGTTGGTAAAGTCATTATGCTAATTTCTCCATTACTTTTCTGCTTCTTGAACGCAAATTTATCCTGATATCAATGACTTTATACAAATCAAGAATTTCTTTACGGTTATAACCTCTTTCGTGAAGTATATTATCAATTGTTGGGTTGCACTGTCGCTGACTCCAACCTACATCTATTAATCTGCTTCTGGTAAATTAGAGTTGACAATCTGTGCAAACTCTTCTAAAGAATTAACGCTAATTGTTGATACAAGAAGTTCTTTTAAAAAGGATGTATCATCAATTTGATTAATGCTTGCAACTAAATTATCGGGAATATCACCAAACCGCACTTGTACAAGTGTGACAATATTTTGTTTCCGAGTCTTTTTAATAGTCCGTTGTTCGATGTTAGTTAACAA
>NZ_JAYGHH010000003.1:9655-13902 GCF_034931045.1 Nodularia sp. UHCC 0506 | reverse complement strand
TAACCTCTTTCATAAAGTAATCTAGCTAAGTTCCATTTCCACTGTTCCCTAGCTGATAAATTGCTGTTAGTGGCTTTAGTCTTTAAATGTGCCATTACCACTATAGCAAAAATATTATTACTTTGCTCTAACTCCTCCCACTGATAATCTAGAAGCTTAACACTAGAAAAGTTGAAGTTTAATTGACTACTTCCTAAACCATATTGGTAATAACTAGGTCGCCAACTGTTAGTTTCATCTCCTAGTATAGCTAAACTAATAACTGGTTTTTGATACAAGTCAAAAGCTCGATAGTTGTAGATAAACATTCTTTGGGAAAATTCTTTATCATATTGACTTTGTACTTCTACATGAATTAATATCCAAACTTCTTGATTATCTAATAACCACACTTGAAATAATTTATCAGCATGGCGTGTTTTGCCGTCCGCAGATGCGGTAATCTGTTCTAATTCTTTATCTAGAGAAATCGGGTTTCTAGTCCAATCTATTTGTTGATAGATTTCTGGGTAAAAGAAGGTGAGAAATGAATCAAAATAATCTCCTATTACTTCTTTCCAGGTTTCATCATAGTTAGCTATAATTTCCGTCATTGTAATTAAAATAGTGTCAAGAATTGTATAAGAGTATTTGTTTATATAGCTTATTCCAGGGTGATGAGATACACCAAGAAATAATCAACCACAGATAAACACAGAGTTACATAAAACCTACTCAAATCTACAGGTGCTGACGCGATTTCAAATTGCCAGGGCTAGTATTCTGAGACACCCATAGTCAATAATAAAGTGATTTGTACAATAAAGTGACCCCAGAATCACCCCAAATTTTCGGTAGGATGATTCAAGATGCAAAAGAGGCTAGGGGTGACAGACTAGATATTAGTCTGCTCCCGCTTTTGTGAAGACGAGCTTAATTCGCTCTCTACAGCACTCGGCAATATTTCAACAAGCAAGCACACTCCATGCGTATTTCTTTAAATTGGCTGCGGGAACTGGTAGAAATTAAACTTAGCCCGGAAGAATTGGCGGAAACCCTGACAATGGCTGGGTTTGAGGTAGAAGACATTGAAAACCGCAACACTTGGGCTAATGGTGTTGTTGTGGGTAAAGTGCTTGAGCGTCAACCCCACCCCAATGCTGATAAATTAAGTGTTTGTCAGGTAGATATCGGTGCATCTGAGCCTTTAAATATTGTCTGTGGTGCGCCTAATGTCAAGGCTGATATTTATGTACCAGTGGCAACTACAGGCACTTATTTACCGAATATCGATTTAAAAATTAAGCCGGCAAAGCTCCGGGGTGTCCCATCTCAAGGGATGATTTGTTCTTTAAAGGAACTTGGTTTACCCACTGATGTAGACGGTATTCATATTTTTCCCCAGGAAAATCTGTCTTTGGGTAGTGATGTGCGTCCGTTATTAGGTTTAGATGATGTAATTTTAGATGTGACTGCAACCGCTAACCGTGCTGATGCTCTCTGTATGGTGGGGATAGCCAGGGAAGTTGCGGCTTTGACTGGTGGTAAGTTGAGTATTCCTACCCCTGGTGCAACATCAGTGTTAAAAGGTGCGGGTAATTTAGGACTAAAAATTGATGACCAGCAAGCCTGTCCTGCTTATATTGGCACAGTCATTGAACAGGTGAAAATTGCCCCTTCTCCTGATTGGTTGCAACAGCGTTTACGGGCGGCTGGGGTACGTCCTATAAATAATGTGGTGGATATCACGAACTATGTTTTGTGGGAATGGGGACAACCACTACACGCTTTTGACAAAGACCGTTTACAGTCTGTTACTGGTGGTGAAGGTTTAACTATTGGTGTTCGCTTCGCTGGTTCTGGGGAATCTTTGAAAACTCTGGATGGACAAACGCGCAATTTATCAACCCAAAATTTGTTAATTACTGCCAATAATAAACCGGTTGCATTGGCGGGTGTGATGGGTGGAGAAGAAACGGAAGTTCATAGCGGTACTCAAAGCTTAGTTTTAGAAGCAGCATTGTTTGATTCTGTGGCTATTCGTCGTTCTTCTCGGAGTGTGGGGTTAAGAAGTGAGGCTTCTGGGAGATATGAGCGAGGAGTCAACCGGGCTGAGTTGGAAATCGCTTGTAACCGGGCTTTATCACTGCTGAGTGAACTAGCTAATGGCGTAATTGTCCAACAGGAAATTGCTGATACTCGCCCAGATGCATCTACTTGGAGTCGTTCTATTGCTCTGCGTTTAGACAGGGTTAATGAAGTGCTGGGGCCAGTGGATTTGGGTGAAGATGAGACAGGCGAAGTCACTGAAGCTGATGTGGAGCGCATTCTCTCGGCGTTAGGTTGTCAGTTAAAATCTGCTGGTGAAGGGAGTTGGACGGTGACAGTTCCGCCTTATCGTTACCGCGATTTAGAACGGGAAATTGATTTGATTGAAGAGTTAGCCCGTCTCTATGGCTATGACAATTTTTGTGATACTTTACCAGAAAAGTCAGAAGCTGGTTATTTATCTTTAGAACAAGAGTTAATCCGCAAGATACGCGCCTTTTTTAGAGCGGAAGGTTTAACGGAAGTTATCCATTATTCTTTGGTGAAACCGGGAAATGATCGTCAGGTGGTTTTGAGTAATCCGCTTTTTGTGGAATATTCGGCTTTGCGAACTGATTTGATTTCTGGTTTGATTGATGCTTTCCAATACAATTTGGAACAGGGAAATGGTTCTTTGAATGGTTTTGACCTGGGGCGGATTTTTTGGCAGGAAGAAGACGGTTTGCAAGAAACTGATGCGATCGCTGGTATTATGGGAGGCGTTAGCGTAGCTCACCGAAGGTATCGCTCAATAGGCAAATGGTCAAAAGGTAGCAGTGAAAACCCGATGACTTGGTTTGATGCTAAAGGTATTTTAGAAAGCGTCTTTGAGCAACTTAACTTAAAGGTGGAATATCAAC
This sequence comes from Nodularia sp. UHCC 0506, assembly GCF_034931045.1. Classification (NCBI taxonomy): domain Bacteria; kingdom Bacillati; phylum Cyanobacteriota; class Cyanophyceae; order Nostocales; family Nodulariaceae; genus Nodularia; species Nodularia sp. UHCC 0506. The sequence goes on along the minus strand of NZ_JAYGHH010000003.1, from coordinate 10,975 downwards.
CAGATTGTCGCGATGAGCGTTTACATCCAGGACGCACGGCTTCTTTGTGGGTGGGTGGTAACAGACTGGGTATTTTTGGTCAACTTCATCCCCAATTACGACAAGATAAAGGTTTACCCGATTCTGTCTATGTATTCCAGCTTGATTTAAATGTGCTGTTGGATGCGCTGGATCAAGATGAGATTTTGGTTCCCAAATTCCATGCTTATTCTACCTATCCTGCAAGCGATCGCGATATTGCCTTTTTCGCACCTGTAAAAATTTCAGTGGCGGACATTGAAAAATCCATCAATAAAGCGGCGAAGGGACTGCTGGAATCTGTGGAATTGTTTGATGAATATCGTGGTGAAAACGTACCCACCGGACAACGTAGTTTAGCATTTCGCTTAATTTATCGGTCAAGCGATCGCACTCTGACTGAGGCGGAAGTGGAACCTGTTCACAATAAAGTCCGTGAGGCTTTAGTGGAGAAATTCGGCGTTAACCTCAGAAGTTAATTAATAGTAGTTTTAGATTTTGGGTTGAATATATCCAAAATCTAAAATTATTCGTGCAGGTATACCTCATTTATGTAGGGTTTGCTGTAATTTTGCATGAATACTTAATAGTTCAAAATATATCGGTAAGGTTCTTTTATGCCGAAATCAAACCGCGAAAAATGATAAGATAAACAATGAAAGTTTCTGAAATTATCAAAATATTAGAAGCAGATGGATGGTATTTGTCGAGAACTAAAGGAAGTCATCGTCAATATAAACACCCTAATAAACTGGGAACAGTAACTGTTCCTGGTAAACATTCCAAAGATTTAGGAATTGGCACTCTTAAAAGTATTCTTAAACAAGCACAATTGGAGGAATGATCATGCGTTATGCAATTATTATTGAAAAAGCTCCAGCAAACTATTCTGCTTATGTACCTGATTTACCTGGATGTGTGAGTATTGGTGACACAATAGAAGAAGTTAAACAAAATATTCAAGAAGCAATTGCTTTTCACTTAGAAGCATTAATAGAAGATGGATTAAACATTCCTCAACCGCAAACAGAATGTGATTATGTTGATGTAGCTGCATAATTCTATTGTCTGTTGTAGGGATAATGTAACGACAATATAGAAAAAATCAACTAATCAGGTTGAGTTGACGCAAGTAAACTCAATATCCTTATATTTGTATGGTTGAACAATTTGCAATAATCATCCTTAACTGAAACCAAGTATGAATTTAGGTGCAGACACATTCCATTAAATGTCTCTACAGGGGTTGGGACATCCTCAAAAATCTTATTCATACTTCAAATTAGCAATGCCAACAGGAAA
>NZ_JAYGHH010000003.1:0-9281 GCF_034931045.1 Nodularia sp. UHCC 0506 | reverse complement strand
CAGCAAGCCCTAATTATATTTAAGTCCCTTCCTAAATTGGTGTTAACTGATGACTGTTCACAGATTAAAATCCACCTACTAATAATAGTTATCCTCTCAAACTCTTAACCTTTGCGTCTCTGCGTGATACAAATTCATTCTAAAGAATTTGGTTCAATAAACTGTCGATTGGCTCTCACAAAACAATTTCCTTGAGTTTTTCCTTGATTGTTGACTATCTTCACCCGCAACCAAGGATTACCCTGTGAGTCCCGCATAATAGGTTCTTGAGAGTTATTCGCACCTGCATTGACTTGGAGTAGCTCATCTGGTTGAAATTGCTGGATAACTCGTTGATTTAGTCCAGGGGCGCTACGGCAGTTTAGTCTACCACTACGAATATTAGTGAACCATGACAATAATATAGCTTGACTACCATCAGGAAATATGGTATAGGCTGAATTGTAGTCACCTTGACGATTAGGGGTGGGTGTCTGGCGTTGTTGGGCTAGGGAGGGTAGAGAAATGATACCAATTAAACTAGCGATCGCGATCGCTGACACAGAACGAACCATGATTTCAGCTGCCAACGTCTAAGATGTATGAATACAAACCAAAATATTCTTGTCACCCGTTAAGGCTTTTAATTATCGGCATTTCCCTTTTGACTTTTGACTTCCGCCCTGCGGCGTTAGCCTTTTAAAGCTTTTCTAAAATTGCGGCGATATGATTTATTAGCAATAAATAAGGCTGGCCATAGCAATGATAAACCCAGGCGGTTAGGTAAAGTTTGACTAAAATTAGTGCGGTCAAACCCACTCCATAACTTCCAAACACCACCGACATAAACCACAATTAAGCCAAAAACAATTAAGTTCATAATTCTCATCGACTCCTTTGGTAATTGAGAAAATTTAAGTTAAGCCTTACCATACCATTGAGATTATGCCGCACCGATACTGTTAAAAGTACGACATCTCTAATTATATCGACACCTGAGTTACTTCATGATACACAAAAACCAAGGACTCATGATTCCGCGTAGCGGTTTGATTGTCTTTGAAGATACAGGTTAAAGTAATGAGTAGATTTGCTTATTTCTTGCCAGATGCTTCTTAGGTCAGTTACTCAAATCCCAATATCCATAGCAGACTAAAGAAAGAATATCAAATACACTCTCACGGGTCTGTAAGCAGCATAAGCTGCAAATAGCTAAGGAGAATTTATGCGTGCAGTACTGATGGCTGGCGGTTCAGGAACACGGCTACGACCGTTAACTTGTGATCTGCCTAAACCGATGGTTCCTATTCTCAATCGGCCTATTGCCGAACATATCATCAATCTGCTCAAACGGCATCAAATCACAGAAGTTATTGCTACATTACATTATCTACCGGATGTTCTGCGAGATTATTTTCAAGACGGCAGCGATTTTGGCGTGCAGATGACCTATGCTGTGGAGGAAGACCAGCCTCTAGGCACAGCAGGCTGTGTAAAGAATATTGCCGAACTTTTAGATGAAACATTTTTAGTAATTAGCGGTGATAGTATCACAGATTTTGACCTGACGGGGGCGATCGCCTTTCATAAACAAAAACAAGCCAAAGCCACTTTAGTTTTAACCAGAGTTCCCAACCCGGTGGAATTTGGGGTAGTAATTACCGATGAACAAGGACATATTAGCCGCTTTTTAGAAAAACCCTCTAGCAGTGAAATTTTTTCCGATACTGTCAACACGGGTATTTATATTCTGGAACCAGAAGTATTAGATTATCTGCCATCTAACACTGAAAGCGACTTTTCCAAAGATTTATTTCCTTTAATGCTGGAAAAAGGTGAAGCCTTGTATGGTTACGTTGCTAAAGGTTACTGGTGTGATGTTGGTCACTTAGATGCCTATCGGGAAGCTCAGTATGATGCCTTAGATCGGAAAGTCAAACTTGATTTTGCTTATAAAGAAGTTTCTCCTGATTTGTGGGTAGGACAAAATACTTTTATCGCCCCCACAGCAAATATTGAGACTCCAGCCGTGATTGGTGATAATTGCCGCATTGGGGCGAGAGTCCAGATTGAGGCGGGAACCATTATTGGGGATAATGTCACTATTGGGGCTGATGCTAACCTGAAGCGGCCAATTTTGTGGAATGGGTCAATTATCGGTGATGAAGCCCATCTGAGCGCTTGCGTCATTTCTCGTGGGACACGTGTAGACCGTCGCGCTCATGTCTTGGAAGCGGCTGTAGTGGGTTCCCTTTCTACTATCGGTGAAGAAGCCCAAATTAGTCCTAATGTGCGGGTTTGGCCGAGCAAAAAGATTGAATCAGGGGCAATTTTAAACATTAACTTGATTTGGGGTAACACTGCCCAAAGAAATTTATTTGGTCAACGTGGTGTCCAAGGTTTAGCGAATATTGATATCACTCCAGAATTTGCCGTCAAGTTGGGTGCTGCTTATGGTTCCACCTTGAAACCTGGTTGTAAAGTCACAGTTTCTCGTGACCAGCGAAATATTTCTCGCATGGTGACTCGCTCATTAATTGCTGGTTTGATGTCTGTAGGGATTGATATTCAAAACCTCGATGCTACAGCGATTCCCATAGCCCGGACAGTTATCCCTACAATGTCCGTAGCTGGTGGAATTCATGTGCGAGTACACCCAGATCGCCCTGATTATATCCTAATTGAGTTTATGGATGCTAAGGGAATTAATATCACCAAAGCTCTGGAGAAGAAAGTTGAAGGAGCTTATTTTAAAGAAGATATGCGGCGATCGCAAATTCATGAAGTTGGGGATGTTGCTTATCCTAGCCAAGTCATGGAACGCTATTGTACAGCCTTTGAAAAGCTGTTAAATGTTGATACTCTCCGCAACAGTCGGGCAAAAGTCGTAATTGACTATGTTTATGCGGTGTCTGGCGCAGTTTTACCCCTGATGTTAGATAAATTTGGTGCTGATGCGGTGGTGCTGAATGCGAGTGTGAATAAATCGGCGATGTCAGTGACTGATCGGGAAGCATTGCTGACTCAGCTAGGTCATGTTGTGGAGGCGTTGAAAGCTAACTTTGGTGTGCAAGTATCGGCCAATGGGGAACAGTTGATTTTAGTTGATGAGTCAGGCTTTGCCATTCGGGGGGAGATTTTAACCGCACTGATGGTAGACATGATATTAACGTCTAACCCCAGAGGGACGGTAGTTGTACCTGTTCATGCTTCCAGTGCTGTGGAACAAGTCGCCCGTCGTCATGATGGTCGGGTAATTCGCACTAAAGCCAATCCTACCGCTTTGATGGAAGCTTCTCAGAAAAATTCTAATGTGGTGTTAGGAGGTAGTGGCGAAACTGGTTTTATTTTCCCCCATCTGCATCCGGGATTTGATTCCATGTTCTGCATTGCGAAGTTAATTGAGATGCTGACAATTCAAGAGCGATCGCTTGCTACAGCGCGTTCAGAATTACCCCGTGTAGTTCACAAAAGTTATACGGTTCGTTGTCCTTGGACTGCTAAGGGGGCGCTAATGCGTTATTTGGTCGAAACACACCCAGCCCAAAATTTAGAGTTAATTGATGGGGTGAAAATTTGCCAACCTTATGATGATAGTTGGCTATTAGTTTTACCTGATGCTAGTGAACCTTTAGTACATTTATATGCGAATAGTAATGATCGGGATTGGGTAGATGAAACTTTGAGGAACTACCGCACCCGTGTACAGACTTTTGTGGAAAGACAACAAGAATACCAACCAGCAGAGGTGTAAGTATTCAGTTATCAGTGGTCAGTTATCAGTTATCAGGCTGTTTACTGACTGCTGTTTTCATGTAAATCTCGGAGAAAGTAAAAAAGATGTGATTGGCGTAAAATTGAGTTAAAGCAGTCTTGATCATGAGGGTTAATAATGTGACGCAATCAACGCCGAAACGATCCTTAAGGCGAGGGCGCATTTTTCCTGAACTGACTTCAACACCAGAGGAACGGGCTAGACGTAAAGCTGAAGATGAAATATTTTATCGCCGTTGTCGCGCCATATTTGAGCGGGTGCGTCCTGATTTAATTTCAGAACACTATGGTTGGTATATTGCTGTAGAGCCAAATAGTGGTGATTATTTCGTTGATGAAGATAAAGAAGTCGCTAGTCAAAAAGCCCATGAGAAGTACCCAAATGCTGTACATTGTATGTTCTGCCTGAACGAAACTGGAGCTACTGGCAGAATATGATTCAGGGTATTTTTGGGAATGAGGGGCAGCTATTTTTTGAAATTGAATTTATTAATAATGATGGATTAAATTTGCCTGTGGATGCCCTTTTAGATACGGGTTTCACAGGCTTTATGGCAATTAATGAACAAGATTTAGATGGTCTTGATTGGTTATTTGTACGCCAAGAAATTCTGCGAACTGCACAAGGAGAAACAAATTTTAATATTTATTCAGGTAAGGTTTTATTGGATGGACAGGAGTATGAAATTCCTGTTTGTGCGGGGGATGAAATAACAGAGGTGTTATTAGGTTCAGAGTGGCTGAAAATTTTGCCGTTGGTTGTGAATTTTCAGGCTGGTATTTTGACTTTGGGTTAAGATTTAACTAACCGCAGAGGCGCAGAGAACGCAGAGGTAAGAGAATTGTGTTATTTGGTGGTGGTTGGTAAGTCGCGTAAGAAGTAAAAGCGATCGCTTTTCCAATCTTTTCCTTTTTCTCTTCCTAAATAGCCTGTGAGGGGTGAGGAAAGTTCTATGAGAATTTCGTGCATTTCTTCTGTTTCTAGGGGTTGTGGCGGATTAGAACCAAAATATACACCATGTAAAGTTTCGACTCCTATAAATTTATTACCTGAGTTTTGCAGATAATTTTTTACTAGCTGGATTATGTGCGATCGCAATTTTATAGATTGTTCAATTTTATCAATATAAATATTAACTTTATCATCAGCACCTTCACCAAATGGTTTTTCTTCCAAACAAGGTTTTAGTTTTAGCAAATCTATCGAACCTGAATGTATTGCTTTCAATTCAACCAATCTTTGTAGAGTTTCTGGACGAATGACGTTCATTTGATTACCATTAGCTGTTAATTCAGCATCTTTTGTTAATTCACCAGCAGCCATAATTATTTTAATACAACGGTTATACTTTTCTTGTAGATGCTTATAACCCAACTTAACAAGTTGTGCTGCTGTACCATCGGGTACTTTTTCAGATTTGGTAGCTTTACACTCACCAACTATGGGATATGGAGTTTCACAATAAAAGTCTAATCCCCCAGCGCCACCAGTACTATCTGGATTCAAACCCGAACCTGTAAAGCCTAACTTGAGTAATCCTCTACGAACTAATTTTTCAAATTTATGTCCATCACTAGAATTTCCCACTTCAGCAATTGTTTTTATCCAGTCTAAATCTGCATTAATAGACTGAGTTAGCGTCTCACCACTCCAACCTAAAAAGAGTTTAATTTCATTATCTAATTGCTGTACGGCTGGATATTTGCTGGTTATTTGTGATAATGCACTTTGTAATTCTTCGAGTTCTGGGTGTTTGGGTGGTTCTAGGTTTTGTAATTGGCGTTGACGTTGGGCGAAGATGCGATCGCTTAACACTGGTTTTGCTTCAGAAGCAGTAACATTAGATAAACCGATAAATTTACCTATTTTTTCTTTAATGTCGGGATTAACGGAAATTTCTTTAAATTCAGCTAAATTATAAACTCGCAAGTAAGCCACAAAAATATTTTGTTCTTGTCGTAGTTTCTCCTTTAGTGCTTCTGGTGTCCATATTGTTAATTGAGATAAAATCTCTAATTGCTGAGTGTTATCTAAAATTTGGCAAATTTCACATCTCGCCCAAGCCTTAATTAAAGCTGGAAATTCCGCCGGATAAAGTGCAAATTTCTCTCCTCGATTTAGAAATTTCCGAGCTAAAGCTGCAATTGTTCTCCCCTGTATTAACGCTTCAATATCAGGGGCGGGTAAACACAGCCCTCTCGGAAGTGAAAATATCGGATTCATGTGTAATTAGCTATAGATTTAGTTCAATGTAATCGTCAGTAGTAATAGGCTGAGGAATACTAATAGGTAATCCATCATCGGTTAAATTAGTAGGTTCTTGACCAGAAGGATCACTTAATATTTCTCGAATCAAAGGATTATTCATTGCTAGTTGCTTCTGCTGAATAAAATCCCATATTTGTTCTTCTGTCAATTCATAACTCTCTCTGTTACACCAAACAAACCAGATAGCTAAAAGAGGTTTAATATCTTGGCTTTGTAACCCTACCCATTCTCCACCTTTTTCTGTTAACAGTTTTTTCAACAGTTTTCTCGCTTGGGCTGCACCTGGACGAATTTGTTTTGAACGTACCAAGCAACCGCGAGTAAAATCAAATGTTTTGTAATCAATTAATCGCCTCAATGCAGCAGTGATTGTTCTACCATCTCGCTGAACGACATCTATTCCAAGCCTGAGTTTATTTCTTTTACCGATAACTTTGCCGATAATTTTGAAATCTATAAAGCCACCATTTTCTGCAATAGGCTCTATTTCTTCAATTTTTTCAATGATTACTCCTTCTACCGTTTTACCTAGTAGACTATTAAAAGCCAGCCAAAGAGCATCGGCAATTGTTTCTTCTTCTTCCATTAATGAATCAATAGAAGCTTCTACATTAGCTAACTCATTATCGAAGTATGGTTTAACAGCATGGAGATCGGATATCCATTGAGTATAATTTTCTTTGGTCGATCTCGTCTCTGTTTTTTCTGATTGTGTTCCATCAACAATAGGCTGATTGAAATTCTCTGCACACCACTTTAAAACTGCTCTAACAGTAGGTTTACCTTTACCAAATTCTCTCAGTTGCTTTTCATCAAAGGGGTAAAGGGGATGAGGCGGTGTTTGTTGATATTTTTGATAAAAATCTTGTAGCCATTGACCTACTAAGGCAACAATATCATCGGAATTAAGAAATTTTAATTCAATTGGTTGTCTATCAAATTGCTCACTTACTAATCTATCCATAACGGCTTCTGCTCGTGGTAATGCCCTGATTTGGTCATTCCAAGTTTCAGGATACATCGCCAATAGGAAAACACCTCTTTTGAGATTGTTATATAAATCCTTAACCAAGTTGGCAATAATTTGTGCTGCTGTGAAGCCATTTTCCGCAATATCAACAATATCTAACTCATCAAAACAAATCACCGGAATTTTATAATCACTAACTACGTCTAGAATTTGGCGAATATTATTTAATGCTTCAGATTCTCTATCTTCTTTGCGTCGATTTGGTAGACCCATTGCTTTAGCATCTTCCTGTGTCAATTCCAAGCCAGATAACCAGGAATTTGCATAATTAACATGATCTGGGGAGAGTGTCCACAAAATAGCCTGAATTATGTAAGGGTTACTAATCTCAGGTTTAACTTGCAGAATAACTTTTGTTAATTGTGCAACTAATTTATTTGAATATTTATTCAACCAAGTTGGGAAGTGTTTTATATATTGCTGCGGCGTATATTTCCATTCTCTAGATTCGTTAATTAATGCTGCTGCTATTTCTTGCCACTGCATCACATTTTGATTACCAAATGCTCTCAAACTAGATGCAATATTTTGTAAAACTTGAAACTTAATTTTATTTAAGTCATCATATTTACTCATGTAAATAAATAAGGTACTTTCTTCTGTTTGTAAATGATGACGAATGCGACTCATAAGATGGCTTTTACCTAAGCCCTTTTCAGCCGTAATCGTAATACCGACAGTTTCACGTTCTTTTTTACAAATTTGTTCTATTGCATAAAATACTGCATCAGAAGCATGAGCATTAATCGAGGGAACATCAGGAAAACTTTTACCCCATATTTGCTGAGGTCTAACAACAATATGTCCTGCAAATGGGTTATGTTCTTGAATCAGTTGATCAATGGTAGATGTGTTAGCAGTCATGGTAATTTGAAGTTAAGGTGTGAAGGAACAAACAATTTAGATACGCTTTGCGTAGCAGCGCAAGCCATCAAGTGCTGTTTTTATAGAATCTTCTATCTTGTCGGGTGCGCTATCTTCTACTGTTCCCCCTTGCAGTTGAAAAATATCATCAGCTTGCATTTCCAGGAGAAAATCATTAAATTCTGTACGATTAACTCGTTCTCCTATTGTTCTTCTAATACGATAAATAGGCACTAAATTATTAAAGCTATATTCATAGTTCAGCTTGTCGTAGACTTCCAATGCGACAGATTTAAACTCGTCGTAAGAAGCGATTTTTGCAGTGTCTACCCCGTTCACTGGTGCAGATGTACCAACACTTACATCTATTTGACTAATCCACCGCACTAACGCATTCGCCGCCCAAGTACCAACAATAGTCCCTTCAAACTTAAAATCACCACTTCTCAAACCCTCACCTAGAACCTCCAAACCCTTGGGAGAGGTTAGAGAATATCCAGTTTTAGAAATTGCGATCGCCCCTTGTGCCTCTAACTCTTCAAATATATGCTTAAAATCTGCTACCTTCTTACCCTTAGATATAATCCGCTTTGTGAGTTGACCTTTTTTTACTTCCTGCTGTGTTCCTCCCAAATCCCACAAAGCCAGCAGCAGACGTGTTTTAGCTTGGGTAGCCTGTAAAAGATTTTGTCCCGCACCCATACCATGTATCCTATTAGACTAATAATAATTATTATCATAGTCTGATTTGATCAATTTTGCTATGAAAATATCATTGTTTATTTACTCGCTATTTATGAGAAATAGCTAACTTCATTAATTAAAATAACTTAAATATATAACAGTATTTCTTAGATAAAATTCACATAAATTATAAATATCAAATAGCTCAGAAAATTAGAAATCACGGAACCACCCACGCCAAAGCATTAATTTTTCTTAGTCCGCGTAGGTGGTCACTGAGCTTGTCGAAGTGCGGACTTTGTTTGTGTAGCTGCGTTCGCCCTTGGCGTTGCGTTAGCAATATTCTAATCGCCTGATTAAATCATTATTGCATCGCCAAAATTTCCTGCGCCCTATTCATATTATCCCGCACAGATTGCGCCGAAATCTGCAAAGCTTCCCTTTCCCCATCGGTGAGATGCAATTCTAAAATCTTCTCAACTCCACCGCAACCCAAACGACAAGGAACGCCAATCACAATATCATCTAAACCGTATTCACCTTGTAAATATGTCGCCACAGGTAACAACCGCGACTGATTCAACAAAATAGATTCCACCATCACACTCGCAGCCGAAGCAGGGGCAAAAAATGCCCCCCCAGTCCGCATCAATTCCACAATTTCCGCACCCCCGTTGCGGG
>NZ_JAYGHH010000002.1:301470-327176 GCF_034931045.1 Nodularia sp. UHCC 0506 | reverse complement strand
ACTTTAATTTTTAGTTTTCACACAGTAATACAATAATAGAACTTACGCATTGACAAAAAAGCTGCGAAAGTCGGGTAACGAAATTTATAATTAAAAAAGTAAGATTTTTTGGTAGGTATGATGTTGAGGTTTTAATCAAACCCTAGAATTTTCCTCCAAAATTAAGGCTTACAGGCGGTTACATCTTCAATTTAAATGCCAAGATTCAAACGATAACAATAATGCCTACTATTACTGGCCAGGTTTTCAAGTTGATAACTATACCCAATCTAAATTTTTGTTTAGCTTACCCAAATTTACTTTCAATGTTTCTCTTTGATTATTAATGCTCCCAATGCTATTCTAAATGTTTCGCCTGGTGCGCCTATTGTTTCTGAAAATAAATATAAAGGTGGGTGCTACCCACCCCAAATATTCTTAACTCTATACGACGGTCTGAGGATTGTCTTGGATACTACTTACACAAAAATTAATGTGGGATCGGATAGCTCGTTCATAAACTACAGTCTGATGTGTGCGTACTCCTATGGGCTGATATGTCAAGTTAATTTCTGGAAAGTCGCACCAGGACATTAAAAAAATATCTTTGGCTGGAGTAATAATTTCATAATTATTCTCTTGCTTTTTCTTTTTAAGCTTACAATTATTTAATTTTAATTTTTGTCTAAATAATGTTTCAAATTCCGAAATTAAATTTGAACTATCTTGCATTGTTTATACACGTTTAATCGTGCTGCTTGGTTAAACAGGATTTGATGATACTACCAAGTATGGAACCTTAGCTCTTATCACAAAGTAGTGTATCAGTTAAAAAGGTATTGACAAATTTAATTACTATATGTTAGTTTATTTGCCTTACCGGATTTTATACTGACTATTTGCGGAAAAATACTGTAAATATAATTGTTACTACACCCAAAGTATATCCTTTTTTTAGAAAGAAAGTATTTAAAAAAACTAAATAAGCTCGTACAAGTGTAAATACTGTAGCTAAAATTTAAGCGGGAAATCCGTACTCAAGTTGCGAGGTTTTTTGCACCAATATCTGAGTTTAGCTAGATACAATAAAAATGCGACTTAATTAATGCTGTTGCCTGAAAAACCTAATGCAGCGTTAGCGGGAGAGCATAATGATGAACAATCAATTCAAAACGGTTGCTTTGCTGGCTGTCCTTAGTGGTCTTTTGATTGCTATTAGCTACTGGATAATTGGCGGTACTGGTGGCTTAATTGTCGGAATTGGTTTAGCAGCAGTCACAAATCTGTTTTCTTGGTATCAGTCAGATAAGATTGCGTTGAGTGTTTACCACGCCCGTCCTGTGAGTGAAACCCAAGCACCGGGACTTTACCGCATGGTGCAGAGATTGTCTCAACGCGCTAATCTTCCCATGCCAGGAGTTTACATTGTTCCTAATCAAACTGCCAACGCTTTCGCTACGGGACGCGATCCAGAACACGCGGCTGTAGCTGTTACTGAAGGTATTTTGAATATATTATCAGAGGATGAACTCGAAGGCGTAATTGCTCACGAACTGACTCACATTGCTAATCGTGACACTCTCACCCAAGCTGTTGCGGCCACAGTGGCTGGGGCGATTTCGTTTCTGGCACAAATGGTTAGTTACAGTTTATGGTTTGGTGGTGCCAGTTCACGAGAGAGTGATAAAAGTGGAAATATTTTTGGTGTTTTGTTAACTGTCATACTTGCACCAATAGCTGCTACAATTATTCAACTAGCAATTTCGCGCACACGTGAGTTTTCTGCCGATGCGGGTGCTGCTAAATTGACTGCTAATCCTCGTGCTTTAGCCCAGGCTCTACAAAGGTTAGAAGCTACAGCTAAACAACGACCGTTAAATGCGAACCCAGCTTTTGAACCGTTATTGATTATTAATCCACTTTCTGGTAAGTTTTTGGGGAATTTGTTTTCTAGTCATCCGGCTACGGAAGCACGAGTCGAAGAATTACTAAAACTAGAACAACAATTACTACGAACAGGTTATTAAGCGAATCTGCGATCGCTCAATAATCTGGGATAAATCCTTCAATGACAAGCCTCAGATGGCGTAAAATCCTTGCAGGAAGAAACCGAGAAACAGTGATTGGTCTGAAAAACAAGCGATGCCTGCGGCTGGCTACGCCTACGCACAAATTTAATTCTGGCGATCGCTTGTGTTTCTCTAGTTAAATTTACTCGGAAACAGCAACAGACTATAACAGTTTCAGGTTCGAGAAAATAAACTCTTGAGTAGAAACTTTTCCAGATATTTCAGTACGAATCTCCCGACGATTTAAAATAAAATATTCACCAACTTTTTCATATTCATCGGTAAACTCACTTCTACCACCCTTTTGTTCCCCTGTTTTGGGGTCATGGTATACAGAATCATAAGTATGAGACAAATAACCTGCACCAGTATCATGACTGCTAAAAGTGTCAATGGTTACAAAAGTACCGTGGATTAAACGGTGAACGTGGCAAACTTCATTATTGCGAACTTTATATTTATCGCCTTCGCCTTTACCACCAACTAAAATTTCTATTGCACCGGTTTCGTCAGTGTCACCATAGCTGAATTGGTTGGCACTGTGAGTATCTTCAAAACTGCGACGGACACGGTGAATAGCAATTTCCCAAGCTTGACCGTGGATAGCTTTTTTGGCAGCTTCATCTTCTACGTCCAACACTTCCGCCTTTAAGTTAGCGTCAATGACTACTTTACCTGTAAATACTTTGTCATCATATTTATAAGTAATATCTGTGGTATAACCGGAAAAAGAGCTATTCCAAGTGTAGCGATTTTCATAAGCAGCTCGGAAAAGTTCCTGAGCAGAAAGTTTGGTAATTGTCATCGGCTTCTCCTAGCGTGACTAGCTATTATTAGCGTTTTATCTTGGCTAGTATTAGCATAGAAGTAAATATGAAGCTTTGCATAGTCCCCAAGTGGGTACACTTATGCCTAATTCTCTTTACGTTGTATTTCAAGCGATCGCGAATGTCAATAACGAGCAGCAACTAAGACTGGCTCTCATGGATAAAATTGGTGAGTATTTTGGCGTACAACATTGCGGTATCTATCTGATTGATGAACAGCCCAGCGAGGAAATTAATGCTCAGACTATTCCCGCAGTTTGTATGGAGAATAATCCAGTCGGGCGTTATGTGGTAGAAAGGCACGCTCCTGCTCATGAGCAATTAATATTATCACCAGGAGATTGGAAACATTTCTGTTCGCGTCAAGACCATGAACATGTGATGACTGGGCCGATTGTTTGCGATGGTCGTCTTGTGGGGACATTAAACTTAGCTCGCAATCAAGGCACTGAAGCTTTTAATGCCGATGACTTAGCTGACTTAAGCGCTTTGTGTATTCATTTATCAACAAAACTTGCCACTCTGCGAGCAAAAGAAGCCAAAATATCCAATTCGCTGTTAGTAAGTCCTTTAACCGCCCGTGAGCTAGAAATTGCTGATTTGGTAGCTCAGGGGTTAACGAATGCCGAAATTGGCCGCCAACTGTGGATAACGCAAAATTCTGTCAAGCAAGCATTAAAACGGATGTTTCGGAAGCTTGGTGTTTCAGCTCGCAGTGAAATGGTCGCAAAACTGCATTTTATCTCTTTGAATTAGTTATAAGAGGATGTTTGAAAAGTCGAAAATGGTGTAAAAAAGCTTTTACAGTATCAGAGGTGAATTGAGCTTACATATAAAAAATTTCCACGCAATTGTCGCATTCAGGATTTCATCAATCCCATCTCGCGTAAACCTTGGCGGAGTCTGTTAGCTTCTGCGGGGTTTTGTTGTTCATAAAGCAGGATGGCATTTTGAAAGGCTGTTAAACTTGCTTGAACGTTGCCAACTTTTAGCTGTACTACCCCTAAATTTTGATAAGCTGGTGCATAGTTGGGATTACATCGGATGGCTTTTTGGTAACAGGCGATCGCATCGGTAAATAAACCTAAAGTTTTGCAGATCATTCCCAAGTTATAGTGTCCCATGACAAAATTTGGATCAATTTTTAAAGTTGTTTCGTAAGCAATTTTTGCACTGTTAATATCGCCAGATGCTTTGAGTAAGTTGCCCAAATTATTGTATGCTCCTAATTTAAGCATGGGATAAATTGGCAGCTTGATAGCAGCTTGATAATGAGATATAGCCTCTTGAGTATCTTGTAAATGACTGTGAGCAATACCTAGATGGTAGTGTAATTCGTAAACAATTTCATAGTTTTCTGCTGCTGGTGTTATTCCCTGATCAAGAGAATTTGCTTGGTTTAATCCTCTGTACAGTAAATTCATCCCTTGGTCAATTTTGCCAATCTGCACATACAAAGCCCCTAACTTACTGCAAACATAAGAATCATCAGGATGGGTAGCCAGAAACGCTTCCATTGTGGCTTGGGCTTTGGCATATTTATTATTTTGCGCGATCGCAGTTTTCTGATATCCTTTATGTAGAATAGCTATGCCTTGTAAATAACCGATTTGCCACTGGGGTTCTTGGGTTAAAATTGCTGAAACACTGTCATCCACTAAAGCATGATATGGGCGTTGAAAGTGAATCTGGGGATGGTTGCGAAACAGTCGCGACACCAGAGAATAGGGAGATTGCTCTGCGCCAACTTCTTGACGCACCAGATTAATTAGCAGATATTCTTCGCTTTGGATTGCCGACATCATTTGTGGCACAATACTTGTGGTGAGAGTTTCGTCAGCATCTAACACCAAAATCCAATCACCAGTAACATATTGTAGCGCCGCATTGCGGGCAGCACTGAAATCATTACACCATTCAAAGTGATAGACTTTTGCACCAAATTCTTGGGCAATATGAGGAGTGCGATCGCTGGAACCGGTATCTAGTATGATAATCTCATCTACCACACCTTTAACACTATTCAAACATTTAGGCAGTGTGGCTGCTTCATTTTTGACAATCATGCAGAGACTTAATTTCATATCGCCGAAAAATTATGATTTCAGGTTAATGGGTTGATGTAACCAAATTTAATTATGTGCCAATATCGGCATTAGATGAACATTCATAAATTTAGCATTACTGTTATCTTGATCACTTTTAAATCAGCTTCACTAGTCATGAGGATAAAGAGAATAACTTTTTTCTATAAATCTTAACTCAGAAAATATTATATATTCCCTGTAGTAATTCTTCGATTGCTGTACATTGAGAACAGGAATATTATTAAATTTTTCGTAGTCTCATTTGCGTCAATTCCCACTAAAAGCAAAATGTAATATTTGAGATATAAATCATCTCTAAATTTCTTCTTCCAGCAAAATTCCCGACCTATTAAAAAAAATCGGGAATCTCAACCTAATAATGTACGCCAATTAAATTAAATTGCTATAATAACAGCCTTTTTATAGATAATTCAGGGTTGATCTAGATTCTGGCGCAAAAGCTAATATAATTTAATGGTAAATTATCTCAATTTGAAGTATATCTACTTATTAACGACTATTAATAAACAAGTTAAAGCAACTTATCAACAGCACTACTGAACTGTTCGTAAGGAGAAACACCGACAATAGTTTCTACTAACTCACCATCTTTGAACATTAAAACCGCCGGAATACTACGCAGACCAAATCTTTTAAAAACCGGCTTATTATTGTCAATATCTATCTTCACCACCTGAAGACGACCTTTGTATTCTTCCGCAAGTTGATCCATTAAGGGACTAACAAGACGACAGGGGCCACACCAAGTAGCAGTAAAATCAACAACAACAACTTTTTCTTTACTTAAAAGAGCATCAAATTCACTTTCTTCAACATAAGCAACTGTGTTAGTGGACATTAATTTAAGTCTCCAATCTCAAACTTTAGTAAAAAGCTAACTGTAAAAACTATACTCCTTTCTGGGCATTAGAAAACCATCATCTAGTTCTGGTTAAGCAACTTATCACCAAAAAGTTATGATTATTTTTGTCAATATTTTGAAATATGGAACAAAATCAAAACATCATCAACTACTCACGGGTCATACATCTTAGCCATATAATAGACATAGATATTCCCCAATGGCCTGGTGATCCTTCCGTAGAATTTACCACTATCGCTAATATCTCACCGGATGGTTATTACCTCCGGCGTTTCAGCTTAGGAGAACACAGTGCAACTCATATCAACGCACCGAACAGTTTTCACGTTCATGGAGTGGGAATTGACCAATACTCGGCTAAGTCGCTGGTTTTACCTGGGGTAGTTATCGATATCTGCAAGGCAGCAGCCATCAATGCTGATTACGTCTTGACTATTGCCGATGTTGTCGCTTGGGAGCAAAGAAATGGTAAAATACCTCTTGGTAGTTTAGTAATACTGCATACTGGCTGGCAAGATAAATGGTTAGATAAAACTGCATTTTTTAACCCAGATGCTGAAGGAATTATGCACTTTCCCGGATTTGGCTATGATGCAACTCAGTTTCTTGTGAAAGAACGGCAAATTTCTGGTTTAGGCATTGATACCCATGGGGTAGACTCTGGAGAAAATAGCAATTTTAGTATTAACCGTCTAGTATTGGCACAGCAAGGGATTATTTTGGAAAATCTCACAAATTTACAGCAGCTACCAGCAAAGGGTATAACTGTAATCATTGGTGTTTTGAGGTTGCGGGATGGTTCTGGTTGTCCTGCGGGGGTATTGGCTTTAGTACCGTGATTATCTCACTCCCATCCTCTAATTAATAGTCATTATCAGCCACACAAATGCCTTTACATTTCAGACCGTTTGTAGCGGTGCGCTGGCAGTGAGAACAGAGAACTTTTTCGTCTGCTATTTCTTGATTTGTCTTAATGCTAGTACTTGCCTGTAATTTGTCTTTTTCGGTCTGGGGTTCTACAGTCATAAAAATGAAAGATTTTCTGCTGTTTTCATTTTACAATTCATTAGCAAGCGATGGTCGGTAAGGCACGAGCAAATAAAATGTCAGTGTTGGGTGTGTAGGAATCGCTAATCACAGTTACGCAAATGCGAGTGTTATACAATACTTATTTCATGAATAACACTTATTGGGAATAGAGAATTAATCGCTAAAATAAAGAAACTACACCAAGATTAATCAATAAACTTGAATATTTCACGAGTAATCACTATGAGTGTTTATTTGTGGTTTTTTGGAAATTTATGTGGATTTGAGCAAGAGAAATACCCAAAGACAAGGGAAGGTGTAATATGACAATTACCTTAGACCATACTATAGTTCCTGCACATGATAAAGAAAAATCGGCACGTTTTTTTGCAGAAATTTTGGGACTAAGACTTGATACTCCAGTTGGTCATTTTGCGGCTGTGCATATCAATGACAAGTTAACCTTCGATTTTGCTGACAGATACAGATTTGACTCTCATCATTATGCTTTTCATGTTAGTGATGAGGAATTTGATGTCATCTTTACACGCATCAAAGAAATGGGACTTGAATATAGTAGCGACCCCATGCATGAAAAGAAAGGTGAAATTAACCATAGAATGGGAGGTCGTGGTTTCTATTTCTATGATCTGGATGGTCATAATTTAGAACTGTTGACTCGTGCTTAACTATTGTCAAAGTTCATAAAATTGCAGAAATAGCCCAGATTAATTAATCTAGGCTACTTCTACTACACCCCTTGCACAATTAAAAGATACCACTGACAAAAAATGTATGTCTGCCAAAATGCCAAATAAGCGTGTTTTACTGAGTTAACATCTGGGTCAAAAACTTAGTTTATTGGCAATAATTTCATTTTTATCGGTAAATTGCAGTTTATTCACCAATTTTCGGGTAATTGTTAGCTATGCTACTAGATATGTGTCTAGGTTTTGCTGTTCGCGTAGCGTGCCGTTAGGCATAAAAGTTTTGTCGTGGAGGCAGGGAACAAGAACAGTTTCAGCTATCTGTCATTCCCAAAATTCACACTTTTGATGGTAAACCTAATTTCGGGTTTATTGACCTCACCCCGCCATTGACTTTTGTTAAAGTCTCCCGTCTCCTTGCTTTCGCATAGCTTCTCCCAAAGGGAGAAGAAGCAGGTTTAGGGGTGAGGTTCTGTACTTGATTAAATCCGCATTCCTAAACAAGAGAACTCACAAATTTTTCCAATCTATCCATCCCTTTCTCAATAGTGGCCATATCAGTGGCATAAGACAAACGAATGTTTTGATCAGCACCAAAAGCGATGCCTGGAATTATTGCTACTTGGTGTGCTTCCAAGAGGGCGTTACAAAATTCTAGGGACTTGAGACCTGTTTTGCTAATATCAGGAAACAGATAAAATGCGCCATCTGGTTTGCCACAACTCAGCCCCGGAATGGCGTTGAGTCTGTCTAACATCACTTGTCGCCGTTTAGCGAAAGCTTGGCGCATTGTTTCTACACAGTCTTGAGAACTTTCTAACGCCGCGATCGCACCATATTGGGCAAATGTACACACATTCGATGTACTATGTCCTTGAATAGTGCTGGCGGCGCGAATTATCTCCACTGGCCCGGCTAAATAACCCAGTCTCCAACCAGTCATTGAGTAAGCTTTCGCAAACCCGTTACTGATTAACGTCCGGTCAAAAATTTCTTTACCCAGAGAACCAATACTGATGTGTTCTGCACCATCGTAGAGAATCCTTTCGTAAATCTCATCAGAAACCACAAAGATATCTGCATCCACTACTACCTGCGCCAGTGCTTTAATTTCATCTGGCGTGTACACCATCCCAGTGGGATTAGATGGGGAGTTGAGAATAAATAACTTTGTTTTGGGTGTAATTGCTTGACGTAGTTGTTCGGGAGTAATTTTATAATCCGTCGCCGCATCTGTGGTGACAATTACTGGATTCCCACCAACTAAAGTTACCATTTCTGGATAACTTAGCCAATAAGGAGCCGGGATAATGACTTCATCACCCGAATCAATCAGGGCTAACATCAAGTTAAACAGAGAATGTTTACCGCCGTTAGTGACAATGACATTCTCTGATTGATAATTTAGGCCGTTCTCAGTTTTCAGTTTATGGGCGATCGCTTCCCTTAACTTTGGTTCTCCTGCTGCTGGGCCATACTTGGTTTTACCTGATTCCAAAGCTGTCGCTGCTGCGGCTTTGATGTGGGCTGGAGTGTCAAAATCCGGTTCTCCAGCGCTGAAACTACAAACGTCTATTCCCTCAGCCTTCATGGCCTTAGCTTTAGCTGCGATCGCTAAGGTTAAAGAAGGGGACACCTTACTTACTCGTGCTGCCAGCTTCATGCTTAATTTATTTGGCAAATCTCTCACTTATATAAGGATATCTCACAATCCCTACCGAGATTTGCCTTTTTTTATTCCTGAGCGAGTCTAGAAGGCAAACATTTGTACAGCATAAATCCATTACTATACATCCAACCCCGTTGAAATTTTTCGGTTTTTGTATAAGTTAATCCCAAACCTCTAGTCTCAGCCTAAGCAATATTTTCACTAACTCCCTGAAGTGGGTTAGTAATAACTGCAAGGTAGCGATCGCTATTTACTCGTTTTAGTGCAGAACTTCTTCTGAGAGCTTCTTTTGCCGAGTGCCAATTTATCATCAGTTTTTCGGAATTACCTCTTGCCCCCGCTTGCCACTTTCAAGAGTATGATCCACTGCCGCAGGTGTCTTGATAATGACTTTTTCTCTTTTTCTTTCTTTGGTAGAATAGTAGGGTTTAATCGCCTCTGTTTCCACGACAATTTTACGCTCTCTAGTGCCATAATAGGGTTTAGATACTGCTATACCGTGGTCTTTCTCCTGATAATATCCCTCAGCTTGTACTGGAGCAGTAGGTAAGCTGGTAAACCACATTAAACCAGCCAGTAATACTATGGTTAATTGACGATGCAATTTATTAAATATTTTTGGGATATTCAACATGATAAAGGCCATCTCCTAATTTTTTCCTAAATGCTTGAATATTAGGAGATTCTGTATTGCTCTAACTTCTTCCTCTAGGATAGTTGCGTGTATATAAAAAGTATTATTAGTCATCATAGCGGTATGCACTGGAATGAAGTACACATATTCCACCTCACTATAGTTATTCCCGCACACTCCCCACACTTCCTAAGCTATAGTCACATCTGGAGATAAGTAAACATCCTGAATTGCATGAAATAGTTTTACACCTTCCTCAAAGGGACGCTGAAAGGTTTTTCGTCCAGAAATTAACCCAGTACCACCAGCTCGTTTATTAATCACTGCTGTCCGCACAGCTTCGGCAAAGTCATCTTTACCAGATGCACCACCAGAATTAATTAGCCCCGCACGTCCACAGTAGCAATTCAGCACCTGATAACGAGTCAAATCAATGGGGTGATCACTGGTCAATTCAGTGTAAACACGTTCATTAGTTTTGCCGTAACTCTGGTTAGTCGCTTTAGCTACTGCACCATAACCATGATTACATTCGGGTAACTTTTGTTTAATAATGTCTGCCTCAATCGTCACACCCAAATGATTAGCTTGTCCGGTGAGGTCAGCAGCAACGTGATAATCTTGGTCTTGTTTGAAAGTGCTGTTACGCAGATAGCACCAAAGAATTGTCGCCAAACCCAGTTCATGGGCGTATTTAAATGCTTGGCTAACTTCCTGAATTTGCCTAGCAGATTGTTCTGAACCAAAATAAATAGTCGCGCCTACCGCTACTGCACCCAAGTTCCAAGCTTGTTCCACATCAGCAAACAATATCTGGTCATATTGATTGGGAAAAGTTAGTAGTTCGTTGTGGTTAATTTTGGCGATGAAGGGGATTTTATGGGCATATTTACGAGAAATGCTACCTAATACACCTAAAGTCGTAGCAACTGCATTACAGCCCCCTGCTATTGCCAATTTGATAATATTTTCGGGATCAAAATAAATCGGATTAGGCGCGAAAGATGCCCCAGCCGAGTGTTCAATTCCTTGGTCTACTGGTAGGATAGACAGATAACCAGTATTTGCTAACCGACCGTAAGAGTAAAGCTGCTGGAGATTACGCAAGACTTGGGGATGGCGATCGCTATTTATCCAAACTTTATCTATAAAATCTGGGCTTGGTAAATGCAGCAAATCCTGAGAAACTTTTGCTTTGTAGGTGAGTAAGTTTTCTGCTTCTTTACCTAACAAAGATTGGATAGAATTAGCCTTTAAAACTGTTGTAGTCACTGAATTTTCCCCTAACTTTAGTCTATGAACAAAATAATCATTAATTCATAGTTAGTTAAATTTTCCAGAATAATAGTGAAAAACCACAGATAACGTGACCTGTATTCCCTGTGGAAAAGCATCCGGTGTTGGAGAATGCCTCTACATTTACATTTATCTGTGGTTATAAATAATAATTAGGATTCTTGCCATAGGTCTATTTTAAATTCTTACCATACCAAGTCATATACCAAAAGACACAAATTTCGTAACTCTTATGTAAAATTATTGCCTTAAAGGATTTTGGCTAAAATTTCTGTCTCAGAACAACCAAAATAGAATATTAACTTGTAGTATATCTCTGCAATAGGTTAGGGTTTTTGTGGTATAATACCATGTCAGCTTTTAAACTTGTAATGCCAGAAAAATATTGCTCAGAAGCTAAATATTGACAATAGCAAATAACCGATGAAGGCTGTGGCTAACTGCAACACAGTCATACTTCAGCAAAACACATTTAAAATATTACAACGAAAAGAATTAAGTATGCTCGGAGCGATCGCAGGAGATATTATTGGTTCGGTATATGAGGGTAAAAATTTTAAAACCAAGGATTTCCCGCTTTTTAATAGACAATGCCGCTTTACTGACGATACAGTTTTGACTGTAGCAGTGGCAAATGCAATTCTCAACGCTAGTGGTTTCCCCGTTAGTAGTCAATATATCGACCAATTAAAGTTTTACTATCGTCACTATCCCTATGCTGGTTATGGGCGGAACTTCCGAGAATGGGCTAACTCTAGTCAGCGCGAACCATACAACAGTTTGAGTAATGGTGCAGCTATGCGAGTTAGTCCCATTGGGTTTGCTTTTAAAGACTTAGATACTGTATTACAAGAAGCCCGGCGTAGTGCGGAAGTTACCCACAACCATCCTGAAAGCATTAAGGGCGCTCAAGCAATAGCCGCAGCCATTTTTTTAGGGCGCACAGGTCATGATAAAGCGAAGATACATTCTTATATTCAAAATACCTTTGACTATGACTTAGAGCGCACTCTGGAGCAAATTCGACCGACTTACCAATACGACTCTACTTGTCAGGGTTCTGTACCCCAGGCAATTATCGCTTTTTTAGAGTCTCACAATTTTGAAGATGCTCTCCGAAATGCAGTCTCAATTGGTGGTGACAGTGATACTATTGCTTGCATTACAGGTGGTATTGCTCAAGCATATTATGGCGGTGTACCAAAAGCGATCGCGGAGTCAACACTATCACATTTAAATCAACATCTATCCACCGTCACCGAAACTTTTATGTTTCAATACTGTGATTGACCAATAGTTCCTTGATGCTACAAGCCCCCAGATTTATCTGTGGGATCAATCTAAAATCTAAAATTAAACAATCCGGTTTTCAGCAGGCGAGTTTCTACCATAGTTCCCAAGCCCGGCCTGAGAACTATGGAAGCCCTTGAATTTGAGTTATAACTGACCGCTAAAGGCAGGCTTTACTTTGCGGTCAATCCTTTCCCCCAAGTCTTCAGAAATTGTTAAAGTACCTGGTTTACAGCGCTTGACATTCACAAGTATTCCTTGCGCCCCTTCCACCTCCAAATCTTCTACGTAGCCTTTGAGTGCGACTTTAGCATCAGCAGAACTCAAAAATGGCCCGAAGTAGTAGGTACAACTGGGATTTTGCGTCACTATTTCCACCCACCAAGCTAGTCCTAGATTGTGGAATGTGTTAATCAATGATTCCTTCAGGTGATTCCAAATTGTTTGCATGGTTGTAGCCGATTTATCAATGTGGTACTGAATATTAAAGGAAAGGATATCGTATCGTTTTTCTTTTACATTTCTTTATACTCTGTTACTCTCTTTTTTTAAAGAGGTTTTTGATATTTATCTAGGTAAAAAGTGTTTAATGATCGTTGGCGATAGATTTCATAAAGTGCCATACCTGCGGCAACTGAAGCGTTGAGACTAGGAGTTTTGCCCAAAAGAGGTATGGAAACCAAGACATCACAGGAGCGCTGCGTGAGCATACTCAGCCCTTCGCCTTCCGAACCGATAACTAAAACAATAGGGCCACTGAATTTAACTGTATGCAGGGGTTCACTACCACCACTAGCAGTACCATAAATCCAAAAGCCAGCTGCTTTCAATTCTTCTAAGGCGCGGCTGAGATTGACGACTCTAGCGACAGAAAAGTTTTCTAAAGCACCTGCGGCAACTTTCATCACAGTAGAAGTAATTCCTGATGCCCTTCTTTGGGGGATCACTAATCCCTGAGCGCCTATGGCTTCGGCTGTGCGAATAATTGCTCCCAAATTGTGGGGATCAGTAATTCCATCAGCTACCACAATCACGGGATCAGTAACAGATTTCGCTTGTGCAATTAAATCCGGTAACTCAATATAGTCATGGGGGGCTACTTGCGCCGCGATCCCTTGGTGATTAGCCCGATCAGTGATTTGGTCTAAGCGTCTTGGCTCTACTTCATCAATGACTGTGCCATTTTCCTTCGCTTGTAGGAGTAAATGATGAAAGCGGTGGTCATAACGCAGACGAGTAGTAATCCAAATGCGGTTCAGTCCCCGTTCACCTTCTAAGGCACTCAAAACCGGATGGCGACCGTAGATTAGATCACTATCTTCTGGTGGTTTTGACGCTGGGGATGGATGGGGATCAATGCGATGGGGGTTTGTGTTTCTAGATACAGGCTTTTTATCTCGATCTCCCACACGGGGACTGCGGATAGAGCTAGGAATAATCCGTTTGCCCTTTAATTTGAGAGATTGCCCACGATTAGGTTCGCTAGGAGTCTGAATTTTCCTGGGTTTACTTGTCATATAAGTTTTGGGTATAGTTTATTGGGTAGACTTTGTGATGTTTTGAATTTACTGAACCCCAAGTGCTGAATTTCCTATCATGAGATTGAGTCACGCACTATTTCTCTAGATGGAGTTTTTGTAACAGTTCGGTTAAGCGTGGAAAATCGGTGAGATACAGGTAGCCAATTAAAGTTTCTAAACTTGTTGCTTGTTGATAGATTTTGGGTTTAACCCGCTTAGGTCGTCCTGAAGCGGCATTACGGCCTCGACGGACAATTTCTAATTCGGCTGCACTCAGATGAGGAGTAAGCGATCGCAAATGAAGCGCTTGGGTTTCGGCTCTTACCTGTGCTACTACCAAACCGTGATAGGCTTTTGTTTGTTGCATTGGCAACAGATAGAACATCCTAACATATAACTCATAGATTGCGTCACCGACATAGGCTAAAGCCAAAGGTGACATTTGTTGTATTTGTGACTGAGAAATCTCTAGAGGTAATGTCTCACTGGGTGCCAACAATGCTTGATGCCAAGTCAAACCCGTTGTGGGAGTTTCATCTTGTCTATCTAATAGCTCTTTTTCCTGTGATGTCACAAATTCATCATTCCTTAACGGGCTATAGTTGACAGGTATCTTCAGAAAACTTTAATTTTTTATTATTTCTGAAGCCAGCCATGTTGGTACACCTAAGATAATTGAGACTGTCAAATATTATTATTTATTAATTTTAACCTTTTTTGATTGGTAGTTTATCTTGAGGAGCAACCAATTGTATCAGATAATCGAGCTATTTGACTAACGTGATTAGTATGGGATATTAAATATACCCTAAGTTTTAAACCTCTCTCGCCAGGAGAGAGGTTTTTGTCAGCGTTTCTAAAAATTAATCGACCCAGATATAATTTCGGTCAGCTGAGTGTATTTCTTTAGATCAAACCATCAAGATTACTTGAGGTTTTCTAAAGCCGCATCAACTGAAGTTTGCAGGGCTAGAAACTTTTCTAAGCGAACAAGCTTGACCGTTTGAGTTACGCGGGCATTTGTCACAATTTGCAAAGTCCCGCCGGCAGTTTGAGCTTGTTTAGCTAGCTGCACCAGAGCGCCTAATCCGGAACTATCAACAAAGTCGATTTGTGAGAGATCCAGGATAATATGCTTTGGACCCTCATCGATCTTATTGCCAATTACCTTACGAAAGGTTGGCTCAGAAAATGCGTCTAACAAACCTGTGAGGCGGAATAGCTGACAGTTATCCCGGACTTCGCGAGTTCCTCTCAGGCTCACGGTTAGATTTAGTGGTTCAGCAATAATTCCCTCCTCATGGTTAAAGTAAACGCTCAAGTATAGATGGTTTTAGCACAAATTGTCTACAACCTGTTGGGATACGGGAGAAGAAGCAGGGAGCAGGGGGCAGGGAGCAGGGGAGCAGGGAGCAGGGGAGCAGGGAGCAGGGGGCAGGGGACAGGGGGCAGGGGGCAGGGGAGCAGGGAGCAGGGAGCAGGGGAGCAGGGGAAAAGAAACTTACTCAAAACTTTCCCCACTCAGCACTTTCCCCACTCAGCATTTTGATAACCGGGAAGTTCGCATTTCTTGGACAAATTGTTCAAATAAGTAGTCAGCATCATGGGGACCAGGACTAGCCTCTGGGTGATACTGGACGGAGAATATAGGCAGAGACTTATGACGTACCCCAGCTACCGTGCGGTCATTGAGGTTGAGGTGACTGACTTCTAAAACTCCGGCTGGTAATGAATCTGGGTCAATAGCAAAACTGTGGTTTTGGCTAGTAATTTCTATCTTCTGCTGTAGTCCTGCGGGTTGATTTAAACCACGATGACCAAATTTGAGTTTATAAGTTTCTGCCCCTAAAGCGTGACCTAAAATCTGGTGTCCCATACAAATGCCGAATATGGGTTTTTGAGCTTCAAGTAATGCTTTAGCAGTGGCAATGCCTTCTGTGACGGCGGCTGGATCACCAGGTCCATTGGAAAGAAAAATGCCATCTGGGTTGTATTTGAGAATTTCCTCTGCTGATGTGTCTACTGGAACAACGATGACTCGACAACCGTAACTAGCTAGGCGACGCAAAATATTCCGTTTGATACCAAAGTCTAGCGCGACAACAGTAAAAGACTCACCCACTTTGACCGCAGAATCCGAGTTGAATTCCCAAGCTGGAATTGTGGCCTCTGTCCATTCATATACCGAAGGGGTGGTAACTTGACTTGCCAAGTTTAAACCAGCCATGCTGGGTGCAGCTTGTACCTGTTCTAACAATTCCACTTCGTCTAGAATTGTAGAAATCCCACCATTCATGGCTCCTAATGTGCGGATTTTGCGTGTCAGAGCGCGGGTATCAATGCCGTAAATACCAGGTATTTGGTGCTGATTAAGGTAGTCAGGCAGGGATTGTGTTGAGCGCCAGTTACTGGGACGATGACAAATATTGCGCGCGATCGCTCCTTGCACTTGTGGCCGTGCTGATTCTTCATCTTCAAGATTGATCCCAGTATTCCCCAATTCAGGATAGGTAAAAATAACAATTTGACCGCAATAACTAGGGTCAGTCAGAACTTCTTGATATCCAGTCATGCCGGTGTTGAATACCACTTCCCCGATTTTGGTTCCCGTTGCACCAAAAGACCAACCGCGATAAGTAGTTCCATCGGCCAAGACAAGTAAAGCAGGTATTGAGTCAGTCAGGGGCATAAATGATTAAAACAAAAGGATAGGGTTAAATAGATATAGGGTGTGGCCCCAGTTTCATCAGAGGCCATTCTTCTGTCTACCCCCATGAAGTGTAGCAAAGCTTAACCTTGGGTATAGTGGAAGAATCATGATCGTGATTATGGAAATTTATTTAGCCATCAATCAACAGTCAGCCGTTAACAGTTAACAGTAAGCAGTCTTGAGTCCCCAATTTAGCTAATACTGCGAATATTAATTATCTCATGTGGAAGTCCTTACACTTGATTTTCTAGGATTCGGTCAGCATCGGTGGCAAGACAAAACAAGATTTGCAGTCCATTACATTTAAGTAAAATTGAAGTTAATTATGCTTCAGTCGTTTTTATCTCGTGCAACCCTGATTTTTCTCTCCAGCACTCTCGCAGTTTTGGGTGTTGCTTGTAATCAAAAAACTCAGACTGAGCGTAGTATGTCGGAGGCAAGCCAATCCATTTCTGGGACTCTTAGCCATCAAAATTCTATAGTCAGTGACAATTTGGCGGTGCTGTCTCCTGTTGAAACCAAAGTACCACAAGCATTTCCAATACCTAAAGCTCTATCACCGTCTGAAGCCAAAATAAATTCTTTTGAAATGGGTTTAGATAAAGCTATAGGGGCTTGGAGCATCAGTCAATCCGCGCAGTCGCCAGAAGATTGGCAGTTGGTTGTGAGTCAGTACCAAGATGCGATCGCCCTCATGGAAAAAGTACCGGAACAAAGCTTTGAGTTTGATGCAGCCCAAGACAAAATTGCCGAATACCAAGGACAAGTTAAAACAGCCCGACAAAAAGCTATTCCTCGCCCCATCCCAGCACCAAAGCCAGAGAATCAACGCATTGTAGTGGCTGTCTCCCAAGGTCAAACTAATCACTCGGTTCCTACCCTAACTCCATCTCCATCCACACAAAAGCCCCCAGTCCAACCTGTTTTGCCGATTTCAGCATTACTCGCCCCAGAAAAAGCAGTATTTACTGCCCCCATCAAACGACGCATGGGTGGAACGCCAATTGTGGAAGTCACTTTCAACAATCAGCAAAAATTCGACATGATTGTGGATACAGGAGCCAGTGGCACAGTGATCACCCAAGAAATGGCTAATGCCTTGGGAGTTGTGCCAGTGGGAATAGCTAAGGCTAATACTGCCAGTGCCAGAACTGTAGAATTTCCCATTGGTTATGTTGATTCGATGGCAATTGCTGGGGTGAAGGTGAATAGAGTCGCAGTGGCGATCGCTGGCGAACAGCTAGAAACTGGGTTATTAGGTCACGACTTTTTTGGCAACTATGATGTCACCATTCGACGTAATGTTGTCGAGTTTAGCCCACAATCACGCTTAGAAATTAATTCTGTAGAAACTCAACCAGCTGTACCAATTTTTCCCAAGCGGAACCACTCTGAAGAATCTCCCTAGATAAACTCACACCTTGAGCATGGTCTAACAACGGAATTGCTCCTGCTACTTGCAGTGCCAAGGAAGCATTTAAGGCTACAGCGTCCTGTTGTGCCTGAGTTCCCTTACCTTGTAATACTGCCTTGAGAATCACAGCATTTTCTTGGACATCTCCACCCCGGAGTGCAGCGATGGGAGCAGTAGTTACACCCATTTCTTGAGGATTGAGTGTAGTTAAATGTACTTCGCCCTGTGATAGAACTGCCAAATCAGTTATATCTCCTAACCCGGCCTCATCAAGTTTTTCTCGTCCATGTAGGACAATCGCCTTTTGTTTACCCAAATTATTTAACGCTTGAGCCACAGTGGTTAAAAGCTTGGGAGTAAATAGCCCGACGACTTGCCCATTGGGAGACAAGGGATTTACTAATGGTCCGAGTAAATTAAATATTGTTCGGACTTTTAGAGTTCGTCGCAAAGAACCCACAGCTTTGAGTGCGGGATGCCACCCAGGAGCAAATAAGAAGGTAATCCCTACCTCTTGTACTGCTGCTTGCACCTTTTCTGGAGCAGCACCCAGATTTACTCCCAATGCTTCCAAGACATCCGCGCTGCCTGTCAGACTTGAGGCGGAACGATTGCCATGTTTAGCAACAGGTACACCGTAAGCAGCCGCAACAAAAGCAACGGCTGTGGAAATATTAAAAGTTGATGACCCATCGCCGCCAGTTCCACAGGTATCTATAAGAGTGCTGAGTGCTGAGTTCTGAGTTCTGAGTGCTGAGGATTGGGATTGAGATTGTAATACTTCTGCCATCCCCGTCAATTCTTCGGCGGAAATGCCTTTAAAGTTGAGGGCGGTTAAAATTGCCCCTGATAGTTCTGGGGGAACAGCTGCCGTTAACCACCCTTGCATTAATTCAGAGGCTTGAATGCGAGTCAATGATTGACTATCCATTAATTGTTGCAGCAGGAGATGCCAATTAGCAGAGGATGCTGGATCTGGAATTGGAGAAGTTGCCATAGTATTACTTTTTTGTAGGTGTAGTTCAGTTGATTGATATGGGAGCTATCCTACCGAAAAATGGGAACTTAGCAGTCAAAGCAGAGGAAAGAGGCAGGGGCAATACATGATTTAAGCCAAATTTAGTTAAGAGAAGGTTATAAAGTCCACAAAGTTTAGGTAAAATCAAATAATTGTTGAATTTACTCATATAATTTCATTCTGAAATACGGAATTTATAGGAGGAACTTTGTATACCTCAAAAAATGTTCAAATAGGGGATAAAGTGTTGATCCTACGTCCCGCTTATGTAATCGGGAAAGTGGGCGTAGTGTGCGGATTCGAGTCAAATTCGGAAAGTCAAGCTAAGACACGTTGCATTATCCAAGTAGAATCGGAAAATATTATGGTGTCACTCACTCCGGACGAGTTTCAGGGACTTAGCCCGGATTTTAAATAATTTCACAGAGTTGTCGGTGGTTCTGGGTCTGTACCAATACCCAGTTGTTTTTTGCTGCGTTTCAACTGTTTCCAAAGAGTTTTAATTTTTTTATAGGCTTGTTGGGGAGTCAGTTTCCCAGATGTTTCTAAATTGGAGATGTAGCCAACTCTTTGAGAAAATTCTTGGAGATTAGCATTAAATACTAAGTGTTCTGGTCGAAATTGACCATAGTAACGACTGCGAGGGTAAATAAAGTTATTTTTATCGTTCTGATTCGGCTCTGCCATCAGTTCACCCCTATTAATTACTGTTTATGAATAATCAACTAATCTAACAACTGTTGTAACGAAATAGTGTGCCAATTTGTCAAAACCTGCTCTATCTCCAAGGGTGTCGAGCTATCTAAAATGTATTTTCAGATACAGAGTGGAGACACGAACATTCAGATTCATGTCTCTTACACGTTGGAACAGGTAATTTTTTAGAAGAGATTTTCTTCCACATTCATGTATGTGGCTATTACAACTTGTTTTGGTAAAAATTGACTAATAGGGGCTGGTTTCATATCTCGGTAGTCTAGCAACTGCACTAAAATTAAGTAGGCGATCGCTAAAAGAATAGAAATTGCACCTGTAATAACTGCAACAATTTTCGAGCGATCCATCAAGATTTCCTCTTAGCAATTTTTCTAGGTATGATAAAAGTTTACACAAATATCCTATGAACCTGATCAATTAGGATAATTAATATGCACTTCCAGCAAAATTAAATTGGGTAACTCAGCGTATAAATATGGATAAACAACCGATACAAGTAATTGGAGGTGGACTGGCTGGGACAGAAGCAGCTTGGCAAATAGCCCAGGCGGGAGTACCGGTGATTCTCCATGAAATGCGCCCAAAACGCTTTAGTCCTGCCCATCATACAGAACATCTGGCAGAATTAGTCTGTAGTAATTCCTTTGGGGCCATGGCCAGCGATCGCGCTACCGGATTATTACACGAAGAACTACGTCAACTCAATTCTATTGTCATTGCCAAAGCCGATGAACACGCTGTTCCTGCTGGTGGGGCGTTAGCTGTAGACAGAGGGCAATTTGGCCAAGACTTGACCGAAACTTTATGTAACCATCCTTTAATTGAATTTCGCCGGGGTGAAGTCCCAGCTATTCCTGAAGGAATCGTAGTTTTAGCCACAGGGCCTTTAACCAGTCCTGATTTAGCCGCAGATTTGCATCGCGTGACGGGGATGGAATATCTCAGCTTTTTTGATGCGGCGAGTCCCATTGTTGTGGGAGAATCCATTAACCATGATGTGGCGTTTATGGCATCGCGTTATGACAAAGGTGAGGCGGCTTACCTGAATTGTCCGATGAATAAAGAGCAATATCTGCACTTTTGGTCAGAACTTCGTCAAGCTGAACAAACTGAACTCAAGGATTTTGAACGGGAAACCGCGAAGTTTTTTGAAGCTTGTTTACCCATTGAAGAACAAGCGCACCGGGGAGAAGATACCATGCGCTATGGTCCCCTGAAGCCTGTGGGATTGTCTGATACTCGTACAGGGGAGCGTCCCTATGCAGTGGTACAGCTACGCCAAGAAGATAAAGCCGGTCAACTTTGGAACATGGTAGGATTCCAAACTAATCTGCGCTGGGGTGAACAAAAGCGAGTTTTCCGGCTGATTCCCGGTTTAGAAAATGCCGAATTTGTGCGGTTAGGAGTCATGCACCGCAACACTTTTATTAATGCGCCGCAATTAATGCACTCAACTTTGCAATTTAAGCAGCGTCCCACTTTGTTAGCGGCTGGACAGTTGATTGGGACTGAAGGTTACACAGCCGCCGCCGCAGATGGTTGGTTAGCGGGAACTAATGCGGCGCGGATAGCTTTGGGTAAGGAACCATTGATAGCACCACCAACTACAATGATGGGGGCGTTATTAGAATTTATTAGTTCAGCTTCACCGAAGCATTTTCAACCAATGCCGCCAAATTTTGGGATTATACCAGATTTAGGGGTAAAAATTAAAAGTAAGCCAGAGCGTTATGGACGTTACCGCGATCGCTCTTTGGCTGACTTAGCAAGTTGGAAAAATCAGTTTTAAGAAACTCACCCCTAGCCCCTCCGCACACAAGTCCTACCTGTCTGCATTTGAGCCTGTTTTGCCCCCTAAATCCCCCTAGTTTGGGGAACTTTGAAAATTCTTGTTCCCCCATAATTAGAGATCACTTGTATGTACACCGTAGGCAAGTAAGGAGGGGAATGTTAGATTTTGCCGAATTTTGGGAATAATGCTGTTAATGCCCGCATTTTGCTAAATCAACAGCATGAGATCGCTATTTTTTCCCCAAACAAAATTATTTAATTTATTTATTGCCTTATGCTGTATTTTGTCCATTGCTTTTCTCTGGCTGCCAGGATCTGCAAATACTACGTCATCAATTGATACTCTCAAACAACAGCAGCAACAAATTAAGCAAGAACGTGAAAATACAACTCAGCAACGCGATCGCTTAACTAATTTGCAAGAAGCGGCAGAAAATCGGCTAACTGGTTTAAAACAAAACTTAGAGATTACAAATACTCATATTCAAGACAGTGAATTAAGGTTACGGTTGGCTACTGAACACCTGGAAGAATTAGAAGCAGATTTATTAGTGATCAAAGGTGACTATGAAAAAAGTCGTGCAGCAACTGTGGCGAGGTTACGTTATCTTCAGCGATCGCCCGTTTCTCAAGGATGGGCAATTTTGCTACAAAGCCAAAATATCAGCGACTTTATCCGCCGTCGTCGTCAACTGAAGTTAGTCTATCAAGCTGATCAAAAAATTTTAGCGAAACTCAACACCCAAGCCAACCTCATAAATCAGCAAAAAACGGCTGTAGAAGTGCAAAAAAACGCAATTGCTTTGATTCGTCAGCAGTTATTGGTACAAAAAGCCGATTATCAAATTCAGGCGGAATCACAGTCAGAATTAATTGTCCGTTTAAATAGCGATCGCCTAGCTTTAGAAGCCGCACAAAACCAGCTCGCTCAAGATTCTAAAAATTTAGAAGTTTTGATTCAAAACAAAGTTGCCCAAGCCAAAGCCAACAGCCGCAGTAACATCCTGATTCGAGGAACTGGAATACTCGCTTTTCCTAGCAACGCCCGTACTAGCAGCGCCTTTGGTTGGCGAATACATCCGATTTTAGGATATCGCCGCTTTCATTCTGGGTTAGATTTTGCCGCCAGTCATGGTAGTAAAATTAGAGCCGCCGATTCAGGAAACGTGATTTTTGCAGGTTGGTACGGTGGTTATGGCAGAACCGTAATTATCGATCACGGTCAAGATAAGACTACGTTATATGCACACGCCAGCGAATTGTATGTTGCGGAAGGACAATCTGTAGAACGAGGACAAGCGATCGCGGCTGTCGGTTCCACCGGCTTATCTACAGGGCCTCACCTACATTTTGAAGTGCGTCGCAATGGTACACCCGTAAACCCTGCTGATTATTTCTAAAGTCGTGCTATAATCGGGAAATGTTAGGGCGCGTAGCTCAGTGGATAGAGCAACAGATTCCGGTTCTGTGGGTCGGGGGTTCAAATCCCTCCGCGCTCGTTGGTTTTACAAATAGCTATAAAACAGAAACTTGATTTTCTCTCACTTAACCTTATTTTATCCTGAAAACATCTACTTAGGGTAACTAGTTGATTGAGATAAAGTTATTGTGTCTGGTGACATTATAATTAATAATTATCAATTAATAATATATATATCTAATAAACTAATATTGCGTTAGCAGATAACCATATAAGCTAACTAGGGCTGGCTGAATAAATGTAAAACCCAGATAAATCAAAGGTTTGAGGCTGATCAACCCGAAAGTAGGTGCAAGGCTTTTGAAGGGTGTACCATCAAAAGTGTGAATTTTGGGTTGAATAAATCAGAAAATTTGGGGATAACTATTCCCTATCCTCACAAATAACTTTTATGCCTAACGGCACGCTACGCGAACAGCAAGCCCTAACTACTCACACCATATTGACCTGTAATGTCTCTATTTTGAGTTTCAGGTAAAATAGCCATGCAAGGTTCGTATCGGTTGTTACAAGAGCATGAAGAATATAACAGCCCAACTCAGAGTTAATAACCTTAACCTTTCCGCCCTCAACCTGGAAATACAGGAGAACTTATGAATTCAAGCACCCATGAAAATGACTTTTATGCTTGGACAGCAGAACAAGTAAACCTATTAAAAACTCGGCAACTTGATCAAATTGATTGGCAGAATATCGCCGATGAAATAGAAGATATGGGACGCTCAGAAAAACGACAACTAGAAAACAGATTAGAAATCTTAATTATGC
The DNA here is from genome assembly GCF_034931045.1 of Nodularia sp. UHCC 0506. Taxonomy (NCBI): domain Bacteria; kingdom Bacillati; phylum Cyanobacteriota; class Cyanophyceae; order Nostocales; family Nodulariaceae; genus Nodularia; species Nodularia sp. UHCC 0506. The sequence continues at coordinate 303,288 of NZ_JAYGHH010000002.1, read as the reverse complement.
ACCTCTTAAAATGGCAATTTCAGCCTAACTTACGCTCTCGAAGTTGGCAATTAACCATCAAAGAGCAACGCCTACGTTTAGAAAAACTTCTCCGAAAAAACCCTAGTCTTCAATCTCATCTAACTGAAGCCATACAAGATGTTTATCCTCTGGCTACCATTAGCGCCGAAAAAGCGACAGGATTATCATTATTTCCTGCAATCTGTCCTTATACCCTCACAGAGATTTTATCCCCTGAATTTTTACCAGAATAAATAACAATGCTAACCTTTGATGTCAGTAAGTCATCGTCAATAATTAAAGGTTTGTAGTCAGGACTAAAGTCCTGAATTAAGGGCTAAAGCCCTTACTACGAGCTAAACTACCATATTTTTACATTTAGGGCTACATCGCCCCCTAACCCCCAATTATGGGGGAACAAGAATTTTCAAAGTCCCCCAAATTTAGGAGGCAAAACAGGTTCAAACGCAGACAGGCAGGGGGTGTACACGGTAGCGCTTTGGGAGAAGAGAAAGAAAGAGGATTTGAGAGATACTTTGGGTAAGTCCTGTAATTATTGGCCTATATTTTTTTGATTTATCACTTTTTCACAAGAAAATAGGCTGTAGCGTACTCAGGTAATTGTCTAATATGCCGTGTAAACTCTTGTCGATTCTTAAAAGTTCCGGCTAAGAAATCCAGTTGATGTAGATTAGGTAAAAATGCTCCGCCTGTATCAGCGATTACTCCCATTTTTAACTGTTTACGCCCATTTGTAGTATGTTCAATTACCACTACTCTACCTAATCCAATATTGAGAATATCTCCTGCAAATGTTACCCCTGGCTTAATGGAAATTTTTGCATCTATATTATGTCCATAACCTTTGATAGAGTCTACTTGTCTAAAGTACCAGTAACGCTTTTGTGATGTGGCTTTTAATCCCGGCACATAGGAAATACCATTGTTTCTATCCACATTGAAATATGCTTGTTTACCATCGGTAAAATTGATCAAGATTGTTCCCTGCATTAAAGCTTCTTCTAAGCCAGCACGGGTTAAATAAGCTAGAGGCTTGACTCTACCATATTCTTTACCTCCCGGCTCATAAATACCGGATAAAACATCCTGTTTTGTGTATCTAGTGTAGAATTTATCAGTAATATTGTCTTCTTTTAAACTGTAAATCGGTACATTATAAGTAGATGTTTTGGTATGAGAACCTGTATGCTCGAAAACAGCGTATTTAGTAATTCTTACTTGATTCTGCTTTTGCTTCTGAGGATTATGGGCAGACCATTTAATCACTCGAAAATGGGTATTAATAAAATCAGGATTTTCCAAGCGATTGGGGCGATTGTTGGCAATATCATCCCTTAATACAGTAATCATGAAATCTAAAGTTCTGATAATATCTTTTACAGTCACGCCTTGAGTATCTAGTATCCCTCTACGAAATATGTTTGGATCTTCAGAAGCGTGGTCTTGAAAATATTCTCTCGTATTGACAAGAACACTTAATAAATCGGCTTGATTAACATTAATTTTAGTTGTGGGGAGTTTTCCTGGACTTAAAACTTTACTACCATGAATGCTAAATTTATACTTTTGCCATTCATCGATGACTGGATAATTTACAGGTATTGATGCTTGAACTGTATCAGATGTAGAGGTATTTGTTTGACTGATACTTTGATGGGATATCTGGGGGAGAATAACAGGATTTTGGAAAATTGTGGCTAATTTATCAACAGGTAAAATTGTAGTGGGTAAAATTTGTGATTTCGTTAACAAATTATTTTTTGATTGGGGAAATAATAAAGGTTTTTTAGCTGGATG
>NZ_JAYGHH010000002.1:288672-301445 GCF_034931045.1 Nodularia sp. UHCC 0506 | reverse complement strand
CTGGTATTTCTGGCTGATTTTTTGACTGCGTATATAAACCATTACTAGCCGCACTCACAAGCAATAAAGTAGCAAAACCTAATGTGAAACGGAGTTTTTGGGCTGATAAAATATGCATAAGCGGGAAAATCAAGTTCTGATAATCAATAATAATAATTGCAATTTCTCAATTTGAAGCAATATCAAATTGTCAATGCGCTAACCATATATACGATTGTTGCCAACACTTTTCAGTTAAGAAGTGTAGAGACTTTCTATCAGGGTTTTTGACTCAACTAGATTAAAAGTGTCTAATTATACAGATATGATTCCCAATAGACATCAACAAATTCTCATAGCCTGGATTTATGCCCAAGATGAAATAGGACTGAGAAGGTAAAGGCTGTTTGATGCTTTTTTAGGTAATAATGCTCAATAATTATGGAAAATGACTGGAAAATAGAAGATTGAATTAACCATAGATGCACACGTATATAGCATTTACTGGTCTACTGAGTAATTAGGTAGGGACAATTCATGAATTGCCCATAGGAGGAAATGCTATATATTATTTTGTGTAATTATAATAGTAAAAAAATCTACATCTTCGCTTGCTAATTTAAAGCATAATATTTAATTTCGACCTGGCAACGCCTAAACTTTCTAGAGTTGCGTAAATGGCTGGTCAAGTTGAAAATAAATAGGCGAAGCACACGGGGAAACTGACGTGAGTTATGGATTTGATTACGATTTAGTTATTATAGGCGCGGGTGTAGGTGGACATGGCGCAGCCCTACACGCCGTTAGCTGTGGACTGAAAACAGCAATTATCGAAGCAGCCGACATGGGAGGAACCTGTGTTAATCGTGGCTGTATTCCTTCTAAGGCTTTACTGGCAGCATCGGGACGTGTGCGGGAGTTACGTAATGCCCACCACCTGAAATCCTTGGGGATTCAAGTTGATCATGTGGCATTTGACCGCCAAGCGATCGCCGATCATGCTGGTAATCTGGTATCTAAGATTCAAGGCGATTTAACTAACAGCCTCAAACGTCTGGGAGTTGATATTATCAGGGGTTGGGGCAAAATTGCCGGCACTCAAAAGGTGACGATCACCGGGGATGGTGTTGAAAAAACTGTCACAGCCAAAGATATCATTCTTTCTCCTGGTTCCGTACCCTTTGTACCGCCAGGAATTGAAGTAGACGGCAAAACCGTTTTTACCAGCGACCAAGGCGTAAAATTAGAGTCTCTACCAGAATGGGTAGCGATTATTGGTAGTGGTTACATCGGCTTAGAATTTTCTGATGTGTACTCGGCTTTGGGCTGTGAAATCACCATGATTGAAGCCCTAGACCAATTAATGCCAGGATTTGACCGGGATATTGCTAAACTGGCAGAAAGAGTTTTAATTACTCCTCGTGATATTGAAACCAAAGTAGGAATATACGCGAAAAAAATTATTCCTGGTTCTCCAGTGGTAATTGAATTGGCAGATTTCAAAACCAAAAAAGATATCGATGTGATCGAAGTGGATGCTTGCTTAGTAGCCACAGGACGCATCCCCGCAACCAAAAATCTGGGTTTAGAAACTTTAGGCATAGAACTAGACCGACGGAACTTTATCCCCGTAGACGATCGCATGGCTGTGCTGTCATCTGGGGAAGTAGTACCTCATGTTTGGGCAATTGGTGACGCTAACGGCAAAATGATGTTGGCACACGCTGCTTCGGCTCAAGGCATCATCGCGGTGGAAAATATTGTAGGGCGAAATCGGGTGGTAGATTATCGCAGTATTCCCGCCGCCGCCTTTACTCACCCAGAAGTCAGCTATGTAGGTTTAACAGAAGTAGCCGCTAAAGAATTGGCGCAAGCTGAAGGCTTTGAAATCGCCACCAGTAAAAGTTACTTTAAAGGTAACTCTAAAGCCTTAGCCGAAAACGAATCTGATGGTATGGCTAAGGTCGTCTATCGCAAAGATACGGGTGAAGTCTTAGGTGTCCATATCTTCGGAATGCACGCCGCCGACTTAATTCACGAAGCATCAGCCGCGATCGCTCATCGTCAATCTGTCCAAGACCTCGCTCATTTAGTCCACGCCCATCCGACACTTTCCGAAGTGCTAGATGAAGCTTACAAACGAGCCGTGGTTTAAAGAAGCAGGAGAGAAGAGGCAGGGGGGCAGGGGGCAGGGTGCAGGGGGGAATTTTTTACCAATCCCCACTCCTCACTCCTCACTCCTTACTCCTCACTCAGCACTCAGCACTCAGCACTCAGCACTCAGCACTCAGCACTCAGCACTCAGCACTCAGCACTCAGCACTGACAATTATGCAAATTCGCCGCCGTTCCACAAACACAACAATTAATGTTTCTTTCTTGCGTTATCAGTCTACTTTGCCAGATATAGAACCAAATAACATTTTGGAAGAAATTGTCTGGCATAAAGAAATTGAGATTGACCAAATGCGGGAAAGGCGACCTTTGGCACAATTGCAAAAGCAAGCACTTTCAGCACCGCCAACTCGTGATTTTATTGCTGCTTTAAGACAAGGTAAAACTAATCCAGCATTGATTGCGGAAGTAAAAAAAGCTTCCCCTAGCAAGGGCGTTTTACGAGAAGATTTTGACCCGGTAGAAATTGCTTCTGCATATCAAAAAGGTGGTGCTAGTTGTCTTTCGGTTTTAACAGATACTAAATTTTTTCAAGGTAGTTTTGAGAACTTAGCTAAAGTCCGTGCCAACGTAGATTTACCCCTTTTATGCAAGGATTTTATTATCTATCCTTATCAAATGTATTTAGCTCGCATTCAGGGTGCAGATGCGGTTTTACTAATTGCGGCTATTCTCAGTGACCAAGATTTACAATACTTTCTCAAAATTGCCAATGCCCTGAAAATGAAGGCTTTGATTGAAGTTCATAGTTTGGTAGAACTTGACAGAGTATTAGCTTTAAATGGTGAATTTATTTTAGGAATAAATAATCGTAATTTAGAAGATTTTTCTGTTGACCTCCAAACTACCTGTGAATTATTATTAGCACGAAGTAGTCAATTACACGAACGGAATATTCTAGTGGTGAGTGAATCAGGGTTACATACTCCAGAAGATTTACATATAGTAAAACAAGCAGGAGCAGCAGCAGTATTAATCGGAGAATCTTTAGTTAAACAAGCAGATCCAGATTTAGCGATCGCCAATCTATTTGCAGAATTTTCATCTCCAAAAATATCAATATAATAATAACTAAGTACTGGTTCATTGCATAACAATTTTGGCAAGAGTTTTAACTCTGATTCACAAAACATCCCTAATTTGAAGTATTAAATCTAATGGAGCAAATTCCCTTACCTTCGCCTATTCACTACGAACTTTTACTTCAACTTTTAGAAAGGCAAACTATGTCGGCCGTCAGTCAAAACCCTGATTTGCGACATCAAGTCAACCAACTCATTATTACTCTCCGGAAAGCAGCCGCACAGCAAAAGCAACTAGAAAATATTTGCCAATTTTCTTCTATGGGAATAGATCATCGTTGGTCAATCAATCATCATGCAGCTAAAGCTGTGGTCCCCGATTGAGCAGACAGAATCTATACTCTTGTCTAGACGCGATGAATCGCGTCTGTACTCCGCCTTCACTAATTTGAAGGGAAAAAATTTGCTCCCATATTGTATTTGTACCCTGATTTGTGAGATTCTAAGTAAGCTCCACTTAAGAATTCAGACAAATTGGGTAGAAAATTTAATGTCTCTTTTCCGTTAGCTAAACTCAAGAATTTTAGATTATTTTAAATATACATAAATTGTTGTAAAAGTCAAGCTAAACATAATTTAGCTTCAATCATACTTTTTCTATAGGTTTACTATAGATTTGAAAACTGATGTATATGCAGGTAAATCTAAAATTCATCACCAGAATTTAACTATTCGCTTACACTTTTAACTTTTATTTGACTTTAGGACAAACACATGGACAATAAGCTGATGCTAATGATTCCTGGCCCCACACCAGTGCCAGAGGCTGCCTTGCTGGCATTAGCCAAGCACCCAATTGGACACCGTACCAATGAGTTTAGCAAGATCATGGCTGAGGTGACAGAAAACCTCAAATGGTTACACCAAACTCAAAATGATGTCCTGACGCTGAATGTTAGCGGCACGGGTGCAGTAGAAGCGGGAATTATTAATTTTCTGTCTCCAGGCGATCGCATTCTAGTTGGTTCCAATGGTAAATTTGGAGAACGCTGGGTAGAAATCGGTGAAGCCTACGGTTTGAACGTCGAAGCGATTACCGCCGAATGGGGCAAACCTTTAGATACTGCGCTGTTTGCTGAAAAATTGCAAGGTGATACCGAAAAGCAAATCAAAGCCGTAATTATTACCCACAGCGAAACCTCAACCGGTGTGTTGAATGACTTAGAAACTATCAACCGCCTTGTGAAAGAACATGGCGAAGCTTTAATTATTGTGGATGCAGTCACTAGCTTGGGTGCATTTAATTTACCTGTAGATGCTTGGGGTTTGGATGTCGTAGCTTCTGGTTCTCAGAAGGGCTATATGATTCCTCCCGGCTTGGGATTTGTTGCGGTTAGTCCCAAGGCTTGGGAAGCATACAAAACTGCGAAGTTACCAAAGTATTATCTAGACTTGGGTAAATATAGCAAATCCGCAGCTAAAAATACGACTCCTTTTACTCCACCCGTGAACTTGATTGTGGCTTTACACACCACATTAGGCATGATGAAAGCAGAAGGCTTGGAGTCAATTTTCACACGACATCAACGACTCAAAAATGCTACCCGTGCGGCTGTTAAAGGTTTGAATTTACCTTTATTTGGGTCAGATGATTATGCTAGTCCGGCAATTACGGCTGTAGCCACACCAGGAATGGAAGCGGATAAAATTCGGTCGTTAATGAACAAGCGTTTTGATATTGCCTTGGCTGGCGGTCAAGACCATCTGAAAAACAAAATTTTCCGCATTGGTCACTTGGGTTTTGTAAGCGATCGCGATATTCTTAGCTGTATAGCCGCTTTAGAAGTTACTCTCGCTGAACTAGGTCACGAAAACTTTACTCCCGGTGGTGGTGTAGCGGCAGCTGCTCAAGTATTTAGACAATCCTGACAAAATTATCAATCCACAATCCAAAAGTAAATTCTGCGGTGTACACACAAGTCCTATCTGTCTGCATTTGAGTCTATTTTGCCCCTAAATTCCCGAAGTCTGGGAAACTTGGAAAATTCTTGTTCCCCCAATTTTGGGAGTTAAAGGCGATTTGTGAGGACTTGGTTAAATTCAATCACTTGTGTGTACACGGTAGCTTGCTAAAGCCTGGGGATTGAGGTTGGTTTTTTTGATGAAATTATAAAGAGCGAGTTAAATCTTTAACTCGCTCCTTGAATGTGTATTGAAATAAATAGAAATAGCAACAATCAATTCTCTGGTCTATCAGCCTTCGTACAAGGCATAATGGACACAACATACCTCAATTCTCCTGTGTGAAACTTATAGCAAAATACTGAGTATAAACCTAGTTATTTCAAAGCTTTGGGCAATCCATACTCTCTTAACTGCCTGAGCAATTGCTATATATTGGCATAGCACAATCACTTGAAATTAATGAAAAGCTGATCTAATAAGTGTTTTGTTTTGACCTTTAATCAATGACTTGCTGTAGTCCCTTAATAATTACGCCGTTTCTAGCCAGTCATAAATTTGTTCTAACTGTTCTAAAGTAATTAACCCATACTGCCACAGAATCATCGGTAACGGACCTGGATCTTGCTCTCGATGTCGCTGGGCAACTGCCAGAGATGCCGCCGAAATTGCCAAATCTTCCTGGAGAAAATGAATTAGTCGCGAATATGTTGATGGTGGCATTTGTAACTCACCTCCTTGAATTGAATGTATTGTCATATAACGATTTAGCATTTCTCAGTAGCCCGCAGCTAATATTTCATAGGTAACTGATATTTACCGGATAAACACGTGAAAAAATTTTGCTTAAATTTATCAAACCGACCGATTTCACAGATAAAACTAGAAAATTTCCCCTTGAGAGCCTCATTTATCGGCTCAATTCTCAAGCTACAAACTACTCAGGTCTAATTTGATGCCCTCTTGTTAACGATGATGCTTGATTGAACTACACATTTAGTAGCAAAGTTTCCATAGCTAATACTCTCTTATGAGCGTCCGTTTACACTTACGCCAAAAGGAATATTTTTGGCATCTCCAGTGTAGAAATGTGATTTTACCTTAAAATTGCAAATTTGACTATGATTAAAAACAGTTAGAACAAATGGGGATGTTAGCCCATTCCTACTCATAGAACTCAATCTTGACTCGATCTCCATGCTGTAAATTTAATTCGGCAGCTCGCCCAGACCGCAGTTCAATTACCGTATCAATGGGAACATTGGGTCCATAGGTTGGGCAAGGCTCACTTGTGCAGGGAGGTGCAGAATTTTGAATATATTTAACTACTCCATTTTGCAAAAACACCATATCCAGAGGAACAGGGACATTTTTCATCCAAAATCTGACTGGTTGTGCAGCAGGAAATGGGAATAACATCCCCTGATTATCAGGTAAAGTAGGACGATACATTAAGCCCTGTGCTTGCTGTTCCGGTGTTCGTGCTACTTCCAACTGAATTCTAGTACCATCAGAAATAATTGCCTCCGCAGAAATGGGGAGCATTTGACCAGCGAATGCTTGGGTTTGACTGTTGGGGGTGGGTGTGGGAGATTTTGCTGTTGTTTTCATGGAACAGCCCATTAGTAAAAGACTCAACAGCATCGGAACTAAAGTTAGCCAACGCATCATTTTTTGATTTTGTAATTTAAATTTCGATTTTACAGAACCTATACCAAAAATTACACGGAATTTAGTTGTTTTTTCTGTGATGGTGTTAATTGTTAAATGGTGATTCTACGGAGAAGGATAAGATTAATGTATCTACTTGCTAGATCAAGGTAATAGCAGATGGTCAGTTAATATACTCATCCAGGCGGGCAGAATGCTCAACGCCACAAAACTTTTTTCTCCGCAATATGTAATTAAATTTTGACCAGTTGAGAGGATAGTAGTATCGCCAGTGCAATGGACTAAAAATGATTGTCCTTCAGAAAACTGTTAAGTAAGTGGGCGTAAATAAAGTTAACTGGTGGGGGTCATCATTTGTCCTTGGTCATTGGTCATTGGTAAGGATTTTTGCCCTGTTTACTGTTCGTAATATATTTTGGTTTTTTCCTACCTACTTACGTATCCGGGCAGTGGAGCTAAATATATTGAATTCTAGCTCCTAAGTTATGAGGTTATTGATGAAACTTAGGAAAGTATGACCGAGCTTTTTAAAACGGGTATAGGAAATGTAACACATAAAAATATCCTCTCGCAGTGGAAAAAAAGTTTTAGCAGAATTGAACTATATAAGGATCATTCCTGCGGCATACCTTCCGATTCTGGAGCATTCGACACTTGCTGGAAAAAATGAAGTGACAATTCATGAATTGTCACTACTGAACAGGTAGGGGAGTCGGGGGGATTGGGAATAATTTAATCATTTATGTGCTTTTCTAACTGGGGAATCAAAGAAATTAAATGTTATATATTGATGACAAAAATTGCAAATTATGTCCTTAATTTCTACAACAGAGGTAAACCTCAACGTCTATATTCAAGGTGAAGGATTCCCAATTCTCGGTTTACATGGTCATCCTGGTTCTGGTCGGAATCTTTCTGTGTTTACTAATCACTTATCCCAGAATTACCAAACATTCGCCCCTGATTTACGTGGATACGGCAAGAGTCGCTGCAATGGAAATTTTGAGATGTTAGATCATTTGACTGACTTAGAAGCGCTGCTAGACCGCTATCAAATCGAAAAATGTCTTATCTTAGGATGGTCACTGGGGGGGATTTTGGCAATGGAAATGGCATTGCGACTACCAGAACGGGTGACTGGTTTAATTTTAGTGGCTACAGCAGCTAGACCCCGTGGTAATCATCCTCCCATCACTTGGCAGGATAATCTCTATACTGGCATTGCTGGAATTTTGAATTATCTGCAACCGAGTTGGCAGTGGAATATTGATACTTTTGGCAAGCGATCGCTCTTTCGTTATTTAATTCAACAACATACCCCTACGGCATACAATTATATTGCCCAGGAAGCAGCACAGGCCTATTTACAAACCTCCTCTCCCGCAACTCGCGCCCTATATACTGCCCTCAAATCCGGTTACAATCGACTGACAGATTTACAGCAAATTAACTGTCCTAGCTTAATATTAGCTGGAGAACAAGACCGTCATATCACGGCCGAATCAAGTTTAGAAACAGCGCGACACCTAAAAAATAGCCAGTACTATTCTTATCCCAATACCGCACATTTATTTCCGTGGGAAATTCCCCAGCAGGTATTGAGTGATATTGATATTTGGTTGGAAACACATCCCCAGGTTACAAGTATTTAAGAAGGTTGCTAGGAAATAATCAAATTAATGTTCAGCAGTTCGTAGTTGGGCTTTAGCCCTTCCTTGTGTCGTTATGTGTCCTTTGTCATTGGTCATTGGTCAGGATTTCTGCTTTGTTTACCTTTCGTCATATAGTTGGGATTTTTCTTGTCTACCTACTTACAGGAGATAGAGAGGACTAAAGTCCTCACTACTAACTTTTTCATTAGTCAGATTGCGCTAACAATTGCAAAATCAATTGCAGAGGAATATCCACATAATCGGGACGATGATTAAGTTCATGTTCAAGTGCTTCAATAGCTTTTTCCAATAGATAGGCAAAAAGTAGTAATTGTAATTCTGCTTGCGTCTTTGGTAAAAAGTTGTTTTCCCCAGCAGTTGCTAAATAAGAATTGCAGAAGGTAGCACTCACCCAGGTATACCAAAACTGCGCCCATTGTTCCATCAGGGGGAGATTTTCTGGACGAATCATGCCAGTTTCTACTTCATAGCGCAGAGCTTGAGTCACCGCATAGTTAAAGGATACCAGCATTCGGGCTACATCTCTTAAAGGCGATCGCTTGCGGCGGCGTTCACTCAAACTGCGAGCCATTTTACCCTCAAAATGAGTGATAATAAAGTCTTTGCCAGTGTATAGCACTTGCCCCAGATGATAGTCGCCATGATAACGAGTCCGCAAAGCGATAATTTTTTGATTTACCACTAACTGAAACCGTGCCAAAATCTCTTGCTGCTGATGGAGAACATCTGCTGCTAACTCCTGGGTATGAGATGGCAAATATTCTGCCCGTTCTCTGAGGAATCGAAAGACTCGTCCTGTGAGGTTACGCGCATCTTGATATATGGAACGTTGGTAAAACGATGAAAAGGGTTCTGGTGCAAAATCGGGATTATCTGTGTCTGTCGCTAAAGCAATATGCAATTCAGCCGTGGATTTCCCCAATATTTCTGCATTGGGAAGGTAGGAATTAATGGTTTGAATTGCCAAGTCGGGAATTTCAGTTCTCTGCAAATCCAGTAGAGAACCTGATGGTATGGGAACTTCGGTAATAGTTGCTTGTTTTGTCGTGACGATATCAAAGTAATGACGCAGGCTATCGAGAGTATAATCCCAACCACTGCGAGTATCTAAAATCAATTCTTGTAATATGCCTACGGTCATCGCTAGGGCTGGAGTATCCCCAAATCTCTGGGGGCGGCGGTATTCTAAAGCCCCAGCTATAGGTAGAAAATGGTGCAAGAGTTGTTTCTCACCCAGAAAACGCCGAATTTCTAAATCCGGGTGCATACCTTCTTCAAATTTACGGAATAGTTTCAAACACAATCGCTCGCCATACAATATATAAGTATTGGTTTGTTCTTCTTCTTTGAGGATTGTTGGTTCATGGTCTGTGTTCTCTGGGTATAACTGTGAGTATAAATCAGTGGTTGTGGCAAATAATTCTCCTGTTATCCCCTGATATACATCATGATTTGCGATTGTCTCTAACAATACATTGAGAAAATCTTGATCTACTAAAGCATCAAATAAAATTCCCGCTTCTGGAGTCTCCCCTTGCACTTGCAGACGTGCGATTACAGCTTGCGGCATTTCTGACAACAGGTGCATGGCTTGATTACCTGACCCATAACTCAGAAATAATAGATAAGTTTCGCGGTTTCTGTCGATGTAATCTACCTGCAACCACACCATCTCGGCTAACTGCTGATTATAGGGTATGGCGATCGCTTCGACAATTTGCACTGATTGCAAAGTTCGGTTTTTACCACCAAACCATTTACAGGTATATAGATAATCTCGCAGTGTCGATTCCAAAACCCCTTTTAAATCTCGTTGGGAAATTACATTTTGCCACTGTTCATTGACCACCAATGTGGGTAACTCGGCTTGGGGTTTCGGCGGTTGAGTTAAACTCAGTTGACGTTTGAGGACAAACCAGTAAAATCCGTAGGGACTGAGACTGAGAAAATAAGGCGATTCTGCAATGGCTGGAAATTCTGTGTAACCAAAAATTTCTACTGGGATTAATCCAGTGAAGTCTGATAAATCTAATTCTGCTGTTTGCACATAATGAGATAGATTTGCAACTACTACTATATATTCTTCGCCGTAGGTGCGGCTAAAGGCAAAAACTTTGCGGTTATTGGGGTGTAATAATTCAAAGTTGCCTTTACCTAAAGCCTGAAATCGGTTACGAGTTGCAATCAATCGTTTCATCCAATACCACAGAGAATTAAAGTTAGCCCGTTGTGCTTCAACGTTGACAGCTTCGTAGTGATATTCTGAGTCAATAATTACGGGTAAATGTAAGCGGTGGGGATTAGTGCGACTAAAACCAGCGTTACGGTCAGAACTCCATTGCATGGGAGTCCTTACGCCATTGCGATCGCCTAAATAAACATTATCACCCATACCAATCTCATCACCATAATAAAGTACGGGTGTCCCTGGCAGAGATAATAATAAACTATTGAGTAATTCGATTTGACGACGGTCATTGCCTAATAATGGTGCTAATCGGCGGCGGATACCTAAATTCAATCTCATTACCGGGTCTTGGGCATAAACCCGATACATAAAATCTCGGTCTTCATCTGTTACCATTTCTAAGGTCAATTCGTCATGATTCCGCAAAAACAATGCCCACTGACAGTTATCAGGAATCCGGGGAGTTTGTTGCAGAATGTCCACTATGGGAAAGTTGTCTTCCATCTGGAGGGCGATAAATAAACGCGGCATCAGGGGAAAATGAAAGTTCATGTGACATTCATCCCCGTCACCATAGTATTGGGCGGCATCCTCTGGCCATTGATTAGCTTCAGCTAGGAGCATTTTTTGAGAATATTTCTGATCAATGTGCGATCGCATATCTTTAAGAAAAGCATGAGTCTCTGGTAGATTTTCGCAGTTCGTCCCTTCTCTTTCATACAAATAAGGAACTGCATCCATACGTAATCCATCTACACCCATTTCTAACCAAAAATCTAAAACATCAAACACCGCTTTTCTAACTAAGGGATTATCATAGTTTAAATCTGGCTGATGGGAGTAGAAACGATGCCAGAAATATGCTTTAGCAACTGCATCCCAAGCCCAATTAGAGGTTTCAAAATCTTGGAAAATAATCCGCGCTTCTTCGTATTTTTCTGGCGTGTCACTCCACACATAAAAATCTCGTTCTGGACTGCCTTTTGCAGCGCGACGTGCGCGTTGAAACCAAGGATGTTGGTCAGATGTATGGTTAATAATTAACTCAATAATTACCCTGATACTACGCTGATGAGCCGCAATTAATAACTTTTTAAAGTCTTCCAATGTACCATATATAGGGTTTATACTGGTATAATCAGAAATATCATAACCATCATCTTTTAATGGTGAAGGAAAAAATGGTAGTAACCAAATAGTATTAATTCCTAAGTCTTGCAAGTAATCTAGTTTTGCTGTCAATCCCCTTAAATCACCAATCCCATCATCATTACTATCAGCATAAGCACGAATAGGTACTTCGTAAATAATCGCATTTTTAAACCATAATGGGTCATTTTTAAAAATGATATTTGGCATTTTCTCTATGGAAAATTAGAGGTTTTGATAGGTGAAATTATGATTCGCTACCGAATGCAATCATCTATTTATTTAACAAAGTAGCCAAAATTATCAATTTTTCCATCTGACATAAGTAAGAGCAGTACATCATATTCGATTATTGCAATTTTTTTCTAATAAGGACTGAGGTTAAGTCTACTTGATCAGAGTTAGCACGTTATAATTTTTTAACGTAACAATTTTAATCAACACTAGATTAAATACTTAGGCAATCATCTAATTCTTAATTTCGGAGGTTAGCTAGAAGGAAATAAAAACTCACAAAATTATGGGAAATTCACTAGCAATTTTAAGTTGCCTATGCACAGTTTAATTAATTGCGAATCACAACATCTAAAATATGCAAGCAGTCTCAGAATTATTACAAAATCTTTTATTTTCTAACAACTATATCCCTCATGGGCATTGCTATCTTTGGCAAACGCCTCTGGTAGCGTTACATTTACTTAGTGATGCACTGATAGCGATCGCCTATTACTCAATTCCAGTGATACTGATCTACTTTGTCCGTAAGCGTGGGGATATTTTTTTCTCCAAAGTATTTATTTTATGTGGTGCATTTCTGATTCTTTGTGGTACAGGACATCTGCTAGATATGTGGACAATATGGCATCCAGATTACTGGTTGTCAGCCATTATCAAAACCATCACGATTTTAGTCTCTTTTTATACAGCATTACAACTGATAAAAGTTTTGCCGCAA
>NZ_JAYGHH010000002.1:266130-288641 GCF_034931045.1 Nodularia sp. UHCC 0506 | reverse complement strand
CTAGCCATGCGATCGCCTGAACAGCTAGAAATGATTAACCAGGAATTAGAAAAGCAAGTCGCCGAACGGCAACAAACCGAAAAAACCCTACAAATGATTGTTGCCGGTACTGCTTCTGTTGCGGGAAATGATTTTTTTCCGGCATTAGTGCAAAATTTAGCAACAGCCCTGGGTGTATCTTATGCAATTGTCTTTGAGACAGTTGACGACTCATTACAAAAGCTCCAAAGTATTAATTTTTGGTCTGTAGACCATTTAGCAGAAAACTTTGAATATGAATTGATTAACACTCCCTGCAAGGATGTAATTCAAAAAAATATTTTGTGTGCTTATCCCAGTGCATTACGGGAGTTGTTTCCTAATAACTCATTGCTAAAAAAATTAGGTGCAGAAAGTTACATCGGGGTTCCCCTAGTGGATGTGAATCAGAATGTGATTGGCAACCTGTGTATTGTCGATGTGAAACCTCTAGAAACAAGCGATCGAGTCAAAACACTATTGCAAGTTTTTGCAGCTAGGGCTTCTACAGAACTACAACGCAAATGGGCAGAAGAAGAAAAACGCCTTGCCTATAAGGAATTAGAATTTGGCGTTGAGGAACGCACTGCTGAACTGGTGCAGGTTAATCATGCTTTAGAAGTGGAAATTCAAGAACGAATTCACACAGAAGCAGCAATGAGGGTAATGGCAGAGAGAGAACAGGCTACAAAGCAAGTCATTCAGCAAATGCGCCAAAGCCTGAACCTGGAATCTATTTTCCGGGCTACTACTGCGGAATTACGTCAAGCTGTAGAATGCGATCGCGTCTTGATTTATCGCTTTCAACCAGATTGGAGTGGCGAATTAGTTGCCGAATCTGTTTCTGAATTTTGGCCTGCTGTGATTCCGGCAAAACCCGGAGATAGCAAAATCACTGAAGTATCTGTGGATCAAGATAACTGTGTAATTACAAAACTGACTGATTCAGAAGCAGTAATTCGCGATACCTATTTGCAAACAAACATGGGCGGCATCTATCAGGAACAAAAGAGCTATTGCTGTGTTGATGACATCTATGCAGCTGGGTTTGATGAATGTTATCTTGAGCTTTTAGCACAATTACAAGCACGAGCTTATATTATTGCTCCCATTTTTTGCGGCAGTCACCTCTGGGGCTTATTAGCAGTTTATCAAAACGGCAACCCACGACAATGGCAAAATCCAGAAATTCAAATTGTTACCCAAATTGGTAATCAACTTGGGGTGGCTGTGCAACAAGCAGAATTATTTGCCCAAACCCAGAAACAAGCCCAAGAACTAAAACAGGCTAAAGAAACTGCTGATGCCGCTAATCGCGCCAAAAGTGAGTTCTTGGCCAATATGAGCCATGAATTACGGACTCCACTTAACGCCATTTTGGGTTTCACCCAATTGATGCAGCGAGATCAAACCTTATCCTTAGAACATCAAAAATATACAGAAATCATTAACCAAAGTGGTGAACATCTTCTAGGACTAATTAATAGTGTGTTGGAGATGTCCAAGATTGAAGCGGGACAAATGAATTTATATGAAGTAGAATTTGACCTACATAACTTACTAAATAGTTTAGCCGCAATGCTGCAACAGAAAGCTGTATCTAAAGGCTTAAAACTAATTTTTGATTGCGATGAGACTGTACCTCAATACATCAAAGCCGACGAAAACAAACTACGTCAAATACTCATCAATTTGTTGGCTAATGCCATCAAGTTTACTGAAAAAGGGCAGGTAGCCTTGCGAGTTAGATGTCAGGAATTATATGGGAATGAAGACGACATTGCTAACTCAGAATTCCCCAGGCAATATCGGCTATTTTTTGCAGTTGAAGACTCTGGAACTGGAATTGCTCCAGAAGAAATTGGAAATTTATTTCAAGCCTTTCAGCAAACACGCTCTGGACAACAATCACGGCAAGGAACAGGTTTAGGCTTGCGGATTAGTCAAAAATTTGTGCAATTAATGGGCGGTGAAATTACTGTAAAAAGTGAGTTAGATAAAAGTACTTGTTTTAGCTTTCATATCCCGGCTAATTTGCCTGAAACTGTTGCCATTATTAACTTATCTTCCCCCATCCTTGATGTAGTTAGCCTTGCCCCCAGACAAACAAATTATCGCATTTTAATTGCTGAAGATAATCCTGCTAACCGATTGCTATTGAGCAATATTTTGAACCGTTTAGGTTTTGCAGTCCAGGAAGCAGAAAATGGAAAACAGGCTATTGAAATTTGGCAAGAATGGCAACCTCACCTAATTTTTCTGGATATGCGAATGCCCATTATTAATGGTTATCAAGCTACTCGGCAGATTCGTCATTTGGCACAAACATTAAACAATCAACATGGACAAAATTCCCCCCCTACAAAAATCATTGCCCTCACAGCTAGTGCTTTTACAGAACAGAAACAAGAAAGTTTAGATGCAGGTTGTGATGATTTTGTTAGTAAACCATTTCGTTGGGAGGAAATTTTAGAAACACTCACCAAGCATCTACAGATAGAATATCTATATAAGGAAACTGAAGTTAGTCAGACTGAGCCGCCAGTCGATTATGTCCTTGACACTGAGTCTTTAGCTATTATGCCAGTTAGTTGGATTGCCCAATTACATTTGGCCGCTGCTCAAGGCAATGATAGCAGTAGTCTCCAACTTGTGGCTCAAATTCCTAGCGAACATACCCATTTAATTACAGCTTTAATTCGGTTAATTGAAACCTATCAATTTGACAAAATAATGATAATCACTCAACAATTTAATTTTTCTTAAATATTATGGATATGCCTCTGGAAGAGAAAGTATTTGTTGCTGACATTTTAATTGTTGATGACAAATTAGAAAACATTCGGTTCTTATCAGATTTTTTATCTAAACACAATTATCAAGTTCGTAAAGCTATTAATGGAAAAGCAGCATTAAAATCTGTGAACACACTGCCACCTGATCTAATTATTCTAGATATCAATATGCCAGGAATGGGAGGGTATGAAGTTTGCGAATATTTAAAAAATGATCCAAAAAATTGTGCAATTCCTGTGATTTTTTTAAGTGCTGGGAATGAAGTTAATGATAAAATTCTAGCCTTTGAAGCTGGAGGCATTGACTACATTACTAAACCATTTAATCTAGAAGAAATATTAGCTAGAGTCCAGACTCATTTAAAATTACGACAATTACAAATAAATTTACATAATCGTAATCAGAAGATCCAAAGTATGCTCCTAGAATTGCAAAAAACTGAAGCTGCACTCATTCAAAAAGAAAAACTGTTGAATGCTTCTCAAATTACAGCAGGGATTTCTCATGAGATTAATAACCCACTCAATTTTATTGTTGGTAATCTCAAACCTGCATCAGACTATAGTGAAAACTTGATCACCCTGATTAAACTCTATCAAAAATCATTTCCAGATGCTACTCCAGAAATTAACAATTTTACGCAGAAAATTGAATTAGATTTTGTAATTACAGATTTAAGAAGGATTATTAACTCTCTGAACACGGGCGCAGAACGCATTAGCTCAGTTGTCAAGGCTCTGCATATTTTCTCCCGTGTTGATGAATCAGGTATCAAACCTATAGATATTCAAGAAAATCTGGAAAGTGTCCTGATTATACTGCGCTATCAACTTGTTTTAAATGAAGGAGCAGTCAGCATTTCAGTTAAGAAAAATTATGAGGACACACCAAAATTCATTGGTCAAGCAAATTTATTAAATCAAGCTCTACTTAACATTCTACAAAATGCTATTCAGGCTCTGGAATTAAAAGTAAATTCAGTGATTGACAGTTCATATCACCCAACAATTTGGCTCAATATATCCACAACAGAGCAACAGCAAATTAGAATTAGTATTAGAGACAATGGGATAGGAGTTACCCCAGAGAATCAACCTCATTTATTTGAGCCGTTTTTTACCACTAAATCACCGGGTAAAGGAGTGGGATTAGGTTTATTTACTAGCTATCAAATCATCACTGAATTTCATCAAGGTACTTTAACATACCACAACTGCTCTGAAGGAGGTTCAGAATTTATTATTGAAATTTCTTGAATTTTTGTATTATCATACTTATTCATTTAATTTTGGACAAGTTTTATTAGCGAAGTCACACTGATAAATATAGGTTTCTTGCCAATTTAGAGGAATTTCTAATAAATCTCGTGTCCCTGTCATTCCTTGTCCGATGAATAGTAACAAAGCAACGCAGTTTAATATAATGTGAACCAACCGCCAACGATGAGATTTATCTTGATAGATATCTTGCACAATTGCTACAGAAAATATCATTAGTAATGAAGCAGAAATTCCAATGTAATAATGTGACCAATACCACTCATTTGTCCGGCGAAATACTCCATCTTGGCAACCAAGAATCACTAATCCTGCACCAGTTAATGTTGCAAAAACTCCTCTCCATAGACGCTGCTTAGAACGATATAGTAATATCAGGGAGGTAATAGTTACAACAAACATTAACAAAATAAAAACAACAGAGAAAATATCCTGATTCCATAATTGATTTTGAATAATGTTTTTAGCAATTGGGTAAGCTAATCCTATTAAAGATAACCCCACAACTGCACTGGTTAACCAGTCACCAAATTCTTTATGTTCTTTGCCAACTACAGGCGGAATTTTGCTTTTAGTTCCAGCCAAATTTTGTAAACGACGTTGGCGTGTTTGCCAGGCAAAGTTAACTACAATGCCAATTAAGGGAAAAACAAAAATAACTGCGATCGCGGGATGTATAATACGCAGAAAATCTATTGTTTGCATGAGATAGATACTCCTAAAATTTATGTATTGAAAAGACAAAAGAGCAGTTATTTATCTTTTGTCTTTTATATTTTAAATTTATAAACTGGCGTAGCCAAAAGTAGCATTAAATTGCCGACACCATATCGCCACAGATTTGAAATCTGCCAAGTTCACATTATCAGGTACAGCATAACGTTGAGTACCACTTATATTTTGTAGTGCCGCAATACTCACATAATCTTTTTCTTGAATACCAGAAACTGGTGGAGTTGCAGAACGATGCAAAATCACAAATAAGTCGGGGCCATTATCAGTTTGGAAATTTTGATCAAATTCCAAGTAGGATTTACCTGCTTCCTTGACTACACTGACTTTTCCCTGCGTTGGATGTTCCGCAGCCTGAAAATTGCCAGATTCCGCAACTGGACTAGCTAAGGTTGTTGCAATTGGCGTTTGAGTATCTGTTTCATTTGAAGTTACCTCTGTTGCACAGCCTGCGGTGATCATGGTAGCAATACTCAGAATTACTAAATGTTTGAACTTCATCTAAAATATCCTCATTCCTGTGACAAACCCAAAGAAAAGACCCCCAATTTCTTAGAAACACCCGTAAGGTGGCTTCTTAGAGGGTATGTGTGCAAATTAAACTTGATTAGTAAGTAATATTTTTTACTATAAACTAAATTGGTTGTAAATTTGTATTTGGTTTTTAGTACCGAAGAACCATAATTATTTAGAAAGTTGCGTGTCTTCTCATATCAGTATACTGTCTGGCTGTTGTATTCATTTCAATCACAAACTCTGTACCTTGACCTAATTGAGAATTACATCTAAGTTTACCGTGATGTTTTTCCACAATAATTTGTTTACTAATAGCTAATCCCAAGCCTTTACTTTTATTCCTTGGCTTAGTAGTGAAGAAAGGTTCAAATATCCGCCTTTGAATATGAGGAAGAATTCCCTTACCATTGTCATAAATATGGATGATAACTTTTTGCTTTTTCGCCAGTTTGGAATTAGTTGTATTGCTTTGGTTACTAGTGACTAATGATAAATGGCTACTCACCACTTCTGTACGAATATAAATTTGGGGAATTAAAGAACAGTCTTCTTTCATCCTTTCTTCTAGAGCATCAATGGCATTATTGAAAATATTCATAAATACTTGATTTAACTCTCCGGGATAACACTCTATTAAAGGTAATTCTCCAAACTCTTTAATAAATTCAATTCCTGGTCTTTCTGGTTTTTCTTTGCAGCGATGTTGCAATATTCTAATCACACTATCTAGTCCTTCATGTAAGTTAGATTTTTGCATTCTATCTGCATCAAAGTTAGAAAAAATCCGCAAAGCAGAAATAATCTCTTGAATGCGTTCAGAACCAGATTGCATTGACCAAAGTAACTTTAAAAAATCTGTTTTTATCAAACTCAGGTTGAATTGCTCCAAATATGAGTTAATTTCTGGTTGTGGTTTGGGATAATAATATTGATATAATTCAATGAGTTTAATTAAGTCTTCAGCATACTGACTAGTGGGATGAAGATTGCTATAAATAAAGTTAACAGGATTATACATTTCATTAGCCATCTCTACTATAATTTGACCGAGATTAGCCATTTTATTATTCTGTAATAATTGCCCTTGGATAATTTGCAATTGTTCCGAACTTTCCCTTGCTTGTGCTGCTGCTAACTCACTTTTGGTAATTTCATCTTGCACTTTTTTCCAAAGTTGATATTGCTGAATATATCTTCCTATTTCTTGACTAATTTGGGTGACAGTATCTATTTCCCATTTCTGCCACTGACGGTTATTACCATGATCATAAATAATTAGCAATCCCCATAATTTATGTTTGAAAATCTCTGAATTGGGATCATCTAGTTCTTTTAATAAAATAGGAATTACTAAATTAGTTTTTAGTTCTAATTGATCCAGGAAATTAATTGTGCCAGAAACTTTAGGTACTGTATTAAATTCTTCGCTAATATTGGATTGGTATGCTTCTAACTCCCTCTGAGGTATGGAAACTTGAATATCTGTACCTTTCAAAGATTTGAAGGGTGTGGTGACAGATTCAAACAATACCTCCCCTCTACCGTTAGATTGAATACAATAAATTAATGCTTGATCAATCTGTAAAAAATGTCGTATTTCTTGTAATATATTTTGCAGTAGTGGCTCTATTTCAGTACAAGAATTTAGCTGTTTGCGGACAGATTTTAATAATTTTTCCTGCTTTTGGTAATCCTGCAAAGTTGCTTGGAATATTTTTTCCTGAGTAATATCCCTATGAGTCCCTGTCATCCATATTGGTTTACCAAATTCATCCCACTGAAATACTTGACCACCAGAGGAAATCCATTTCCACTCGCCGGATTTGGATAACATTCTTAATTCAATTTCAAACTTAGGTATGTATCCTTCTAGATACTCTTGCAATACCTGTTGAACTTTGAATAAATCCTCTGGATGTACAAGTTCCTCAAAGGATTGATAATGGTTGGTAATTTCTTCTACTTTGTATCCTAAAATTTGTTTCCACTGGGGGTCATAATAGGTTTGATTGGTTACTAAATTCCAATTCCACCAGCCCAGACCACTGGCGGCTAATGCCATTTGTAAAGCTGCTTGTGAATGCTGTCCCATATCTAAGTCTCCTGGTGCTTGTGTCCATTGTGGTTGGTCTGGGAAACTTTGAGAGATTGGCGCTACAACATGAGCTTCCATTTGGTTGGTAGCGGGTTCTTGGATACGCATAACGGCTAATAGGATGAGGAAGATATTCTGACCTTCTTTCTCTACGCTGTGTTAGCGCCTAAAAATCAACATGAAAAGGGTGAATAAGTCAGTGGGCGTAAATACAGTTAACTGGTGGGGGTCGTCATTTGTCCTTTGTCATTGGTCATTGGTAAGGATTTTTGCCCTGTTTACTGTTCGTAATATAGTTTGGGTTTTTCCTACCTACTTATGTTTACTGAGCTATTAATTACTGGATTTGATCAAAGTTAAAAATTATATCAACGAAAGTATGACTAATCTTGAATTAAATATAGAAAAACTTAGATAAATGAGTGTAACCTCTGTGGCGATCGCTCACAGGATCTTTTACCAAAAATTAGCTACATTTTCTCCATCTATTATTTCCAAATGTCAGGCAATGAGTATCTAAAATCACGAATTAAGCAGAGGGAATACCTGTGAATTTTTATTTAAAAAATTCTAAAATCGATGTATGCCAGATATTTCAGATAAAAGTAATATTGTCAAGCTGTATTTGTAGCTTTTTGCAAATAAACTGGCTTGCAATCCAATTTGGGAGGCTACATTAATTTGAATCTTCATCACCTCAACTTTGAGGACAAAAAAACACAGAACTAAGGCCGATGACGAATGACTATAGATGAAGTTGTATTGCTACTAAAAGCCAGCCAAGTTAATGGTTTGACAACACTCCAAGAAATGATTTTGCGCTCTTCGTGGGAGGGGAAAACTTATACAAGTATAGCCTTTGAAGCCCACTACGGGGGAGAGCGTGTGAGGAAAGTTGCTGCTCATTTGTGGCAATTGTTAAGCGATTTTTGGCGGGAACCTATTAATAAATCTAACTTTCGTGAAACGTTGTCATCTCGCCGTCTGGGTAAAACCCATCAGCAGTTAATTAAGGAGTTTAATTGCGCTGCCACTGCGATATCCCTAGAATTTCCTAATGGATTGGTATCTCTGAATTCCAGGTTCTACATTCCTCGCCCGCCAGTTGAAGAACTTGCCTATACAGAAATAGCTACACCAGGAAGTATTATCTGTATCCAAGCCCCTCAGAAAATGGGGAAAAGTTCTCTAATTCTGAGGGTAATTGCACAGGCTACTAATCAAGGTTTTCGCACTGTTAGTTTAGATTTTCAGCAAGGGGATAAAGCAGTTTTTAGCAGTTTGGATAAGTTTTTACGGTGGTTGTGTGCTAATGTTAGCCGGGAATTACAGCTAGAACCAAAACTTAATGATTATTGGGATGAGGATATGGGTAGCAAAGTTAGCTGTACTCTCTATTTCCAAAAATATTTGCTGTGTGCTGCGGAAAGTCCTGTGGTTTTAATTTTAAATGAGATAGATTGGGTATTTGCATATCCTGAGATTGCTGGGGAATTCCTCTCATTAATACGTTCTTGGTATGAACATTCCCAAATGCTAGAAGTTTGGCAAAAACTCCGCCTGGTATTGGTTTATTCTCAGGAAATTCTGTCTCCTTTAAAGTTGACTAAATCCCCATTTAATATAGGGTTATTAATTAAGTTGCCAAATTTTACTAAAGAGCAGGTAGAAGATTTAGCACAACGTCACGGATTAAATTGGACAGATAGTCAGAATACTAGAAGGTTAATGGCTATGGTGGGGGGACATCCTTATTTAATTAGATTGGCTTTGTATCATCTTGTGGGTAGGGGAGGCTTAGAAAGGAACCTACAAGAACTACTAGAACAAGCAGCGACTACAGAGGGAATTTATCACGAATATTTAAGACAGTATGTATTGTTATTGCAAGGGGAGCCAGAATTAGCCACTGCTTTCTATGAGGTAATTACTGCGATCAATGATGTGAAATTAGCACCAGTTACAGCATATAAGTTACATAGTATGGGGTTAATCAATCTAGAAGGCGATCGCTGTACTCCCTTGTGCGAGTTGTATCGTCTATATTTTCGGAGACAACTTCACTCCTTGGAAAATTTCACCGCCCCCAATAAATTGGGAAGCCTACACTGATCTGTCGTTACAGTGTAGGTAGTTCAGATCAACGAAGAGTAACTATTGGTACGCCTAACCACCCTGCTCCATTCTCCTTTTGTGAGGGATCGGGATTATTTACAGGGACAATTTGAAATTTCGTCGGGCGTGGTGTATCAAGAGTAACGGAATAGGTATGTAATTCATCTTGATGAAAGACTGTAACTTCAATGGTGTTGTTTGGTTGGTAATCTTTGAGGCGATCGCTCAGTTGATGAGCTGTTAATCGGATGCCATCAATGGCTAATAACTCATCGCCTGGATCAATTCCCGCTTGTTGTGCAGGTGAACCAACTTCCACAAATTTAATTATTTCTCGCCCATGTTCAGTTTTTGCTTTCACACCCAAATAAGGTTCTTCCTCCCGTTCTGCGATCAGATGTAAACCGAAGGGTTCCAGGTAATGATTAAAGGGTAATTCGTCAGTGCTATTAATGTAGGATTCAAAGAAATCAGCCAAATCCACACCCGCCACCGATTCTATTACCTCCTGCAACTGTTCGGGAGTGTAGCCAATTTCTGGTTGCCCAAATTTCCGCCACATTTGCCGCATCACATCATCAAGCGATCGCTGATTCCCATGTCGCGCTCTAATCAGTAAATCTAGCAACAAAGAAACCATTTCCCCCTTCAAATAGTAGGACATTTGGGAATTGTTGCTATTGGCATCGGGACGATAAAGTTTAATCCAAGTATCAAAACTTGACTCAGCCAGTGATTGCACCTTGCGCCCTGGCGTAGTCAGAAATCTAGTAATCTCCTTGCTCAAATGATTTAAATAGGACTTAGCATCATAAATGCCAGCCCGCAAAGGAATCAGTAAATCGTAATAACTTGTAGTTCCCTCACAGAACCACAAAGAAGAAGTATAGTTTTCCTGCTCGTAGTCAAAAACCTCCAAACCTTTAGGGCGAATACGCTTGACATTCCACAGGTGAAAAAATTCATGTGCCACCAATTGCACAAAGCGCTCGTACTTCTCCTGAGAGCGAAACCCAAAACGCTGATAAATTAATGAGCAACAGTTTTTATGCTCCAACCCTCCATAAGCTTGGGCAAATAAATGCAGCAGAAAAACATATCGTTCGTAGGGCAAACCCCCAAACATTTGCGCTTCTACCTGGATAATTTTTTGGATATCGGCAATTGCTTGCTGTGATTGTAAATTACCCTCTCCCCAAACAGCCAGTTCATGAGGCTTTCCCAAAACCTCAAAGTAATATGATTGGTGGCTACCAATTTCCACCGGGCTATCCACAAGGGTATCAAAATCATCAGCCAAGAAAGTATAAGCTTGTTCACCAACGGCTGGTAAGGAAGTCGTTACCCGCCAATCTGGGTGCGGTGGGACAACGGTAATCTGAATGGGTAGACTATCCCAACCAGGGAGCCTAAAAAACAGGGCTGCACCGTTGAAATAGCCGTGGGTAGTATCCAAATGATTCGTCCGTACCGATAGCTCATTCGCAAATATCCGGTAACGTATAGTTACATCTGAAACACCACTGGTATTGACCTGCCAATGATTTTTGCTAATTTTTCGCCAAGGCAAAGGCTTATCCCCCGCAAAAGCGGCAAAATATTGTAAATTTTTGGCATATTCTCGCACTAAGTATGAGCCTGGTGTCCATACAGGCATTTTCAAGTCAAGAATTTTCGATGAGTGGTTGATTAGCTGCAATGTCACCTCAAACAGATGCGTTTCTGGTTGAGGCATTGCCACCAGGTAATGAATCATCGGTACTGTTTCCTGGACGCCAATCTCGATACGAGGTGCTGTTGCTTCGGTCATCTGTAATTAAGAGTTATAAATTCTGAGTCAATAGTTTATAGACAATAGTCAATAGTTAGTGGTCAATAGCCAATAAGTTCACAAATGTGGACTTAAGACTGATTGACACTTCCATGCTCAAAAGCCAGAGGATTCTTGCTGAACGGGGATTCTGAGAAATTTACCGTATATCCTACGGAATCGCTATATCCTCCAATGAAAACGTCTTGAGTATTGCCGCAATGCGAGCAAATATGAGTAAAGTCAACTTTTGAACACATTTAACTACCCTGAAATTTATCCAATATGAATAGTTTCCCACATTTAACAAATGTCATGTCCAAACCATTACATTTATCATGATGCAGAAAGGGTAATTTCGTAAATATCTTGGTATTCTCACCTTGATAATCAAATCGAGCTTAGAACTTGCCCGCTAGGTTAATCAACTGTTTCCAGTTGATGAGATTAATAATATTGTTAGCACTGTCAATCATGATCCAACCTTTTTCATCCAGTTTTTGCATGATTTTGGTAGTTTCTTCTACACCAATTTCTGTCACCTCGGCTAAATCTTTAAAAGGAATATTCAAAATTTCCTTACCTTTGCTTGAGTCTTGCCCATAGCTTTCGCCCAAACTAACTAAGGTATGAGCAAGTTTGACAGCAGGCGGATAAGAGCGAATTTGTAAGCGCTGGTTAATTTGTCGCAATCGCCGTACCATCAGTTGCAACATCCGATGATGTAACTGCGGGTCTTTAAATAATATTTGAATAAAACGCTCTCTAGAAATACTCAACAACTTTACTGACGAAAGGGCAATCACGTCGGTTGAACGTGGGGATTCATCCAAAATTGCCATTTCGCCGAAGAAATCACCGCGTCCTAAAATAGCTAGAGCGACACAATCATCTCCGGAGGTGCGTCTGACTTTCACCCAACCGGAAATTACGAAGTAAACTGCATTACCCCAAGCATCTTCCATCAACACGGCTCGCCCAACAGGGTATTCGTGTTCAATAGCTACGTTGAGTAACCATTCCAAAGTCTGTGGATTGGCTGTACTCAGTAAGGGAAAAATTTGACTAAAAACCTCAGTTTCCATGTATTATCGAAAATAAATGAGTTTAAGTCTGAAAAATTAAGTTTGCTGATATAAATTTTTAAACCCACAGTCTTAGTATAAATAACTAAGAATTTGTTATAAAGTACACTGAAATTTTCAAAGGGTTTAGTCTGGAATTCCATTACAACATAACAAGTGTCCATCGTAACGAAATCAGCGCTTTCACTGACAGATTAATTATGATTAGCTGTTTGTCGGTGTTTCGCTAGTTCCCCGCAATATTTTTATTTGCTGGTCTAAATTTTCTACTAGCTGATTTAAAGCCGTTACAGCTGCCAATTGCTCTGGGTTTAGGCTGGGATTAAGAAGAACTCGTTGGTGTAGTTCTTGTAATTTAAAGCTGAGTTCTTGCGAAATTCCCAAGGCATCCCGACTAAGACGGGCTAATTGTTGTTGTTGATAGAATTTTAAAGCTGTTCCTCTTAATACTTGTAGAGTCGCTTCTTCTCCATAAGTTCCTGGCATCACCCGCAAGCGTAATAACAGACGGTTTTGTTGATGCAGGCATTCTTTTTCTACCTGTTGTGGTTCTGACAGTTTGCCAACTGGTAAGGAAGCAAAGGACTTCAATTGATTCAGCACTCCTTGGAATACTGAAAGAGGAATATTTTCTAATACAGATTGCATGACTCCATTATCACTCCAAAATATCTTTCCTTGGTAGGGTTGTCTTTCCAAATACAAGCGACCAATTCCTCCACTCACAACTCTCCCCAGTAGTTCGTCTAGTAATTTTTTGGGTGGTAGGCTGATCAGCATCTCAACAGGAATAAATTCTTCGGGCAAATTTACTTGTAAAACAGTTAAATTACTGGGGAATTTTACGGCAGGAGAGATTTTTTGTTGCTTCTCGTTCACGGAAGAATTGAAGGTAGTGGTTGGAGATAAGTTATTTGAATTTGGTGTAGAAGAAAAATCTTTATTTGGCTCAGAATGTTGTGAGGTTTCTTTCTCGGTAAAGGATACCGACGCTGGCTGATGGGGTTTACCGGAGGTAGTTGCGGATCGAATTAATTTGTCGAGAATAGTAATTTTGCTTTTTTGTAAGGACAAGTTTGTTTCTTGCTTATCCACTTGTTTGGCATCTGAGCTTAATGTATTTTTATGGTTGAGATAGGCCGATAGTATAGTGCGGTGTATCTCAGTAGTGATTTCCTGGGGTATTATTGTGCATTTAATATAAGATACGATGCTATTTACATAATCTAGCGCTTCACCGTCTTGTGGGTGAACCATACCTAATAACAGCCGATTTTCTTCTATGCCAAAGGGCGCAATTTGGTGATACAAGCAAGCTTCAAAAGATATGAGATTATCAATCAAATAAAATACTTGCTCGTTTCGTTGCTCCCAATTTGCTGGAGTGTGGGGTAATACTTGCTGCCCACCTGCTCCGGTATCAGTTAGTTTGCCGTCTGAAGACAACATAAATTTGATGGCTCAGTATTTTCTTATATTTTATTTTGCTATAAAGTTAGTTAGAAGTCATAAAGTAACTCGATTATCTTGTTAAAAATTAAATTAATGACTAAGTATGTTTGTGTAAATAAGGTTAGCTGGTGTGTCAAGAACAGGTGTTGAGTCTGTGTTTTTGCTTACATCCCCTCTAACGGGGCTTGGTCAGACCACAAAAACTCCCAAGGTTTTGAGGCTATTCCCGATGAATTGGGAAACTCAGACTCGATTCTGTAGGCAAGTCTGAGTGGTTCACCAAAAAAGAAACACTTGCACTTAATGAGCGAGTGTTTAACTGTTAGCATTACGGTTTTTTTACCGAAACTTCTTTGCTGCAATTAATTTTTCTCAATTCGCTAGTTAGACGATGTTGATTAGTGAACTTGTTGATGCTTAAATATGCATGATAGGAGATTATATCATTCTTCAGCCCTTAAAGATTGGGCTTCTAGATAGATTTTTGACCATTCCCCCATCACTTGATGAGTTTTGAGTTTTAAGGATTGAGCTATGACTTCTATAGATTGACCTGCTTTACGGGCATCTAGAATCTCTCGCCTCAAAGGAGTTAAGTTTGCATATAGTTGCTGCCATTGGTTTGGAGTTAGTCCCAAATTATTTTCTTGCAGGGAAGTTGCCAACCAGTTATCCACGAGTTCAGGTTTATCTTTGAGGGCAAAAACGCGCACTGCATGGTAACTAATTTTTTCTCGCATTCGATAAATTTCTTTGATTGGCTTCTTGAGTTTTTTGGCGATTTCATCTTGGGACTTGCCTTGCAGATACAATCGCAACCACTCTACGGCCTCTTGTCCCAGGGTTTTTTGTAAATAATCGGCAAATTCTTCTTGTACTAACTGCCGCAGTGCCTGTTGCTCTTCTAGTTGTTGTGTTTCATGATATTCCGCGATCGCTTGCGTATCAGCCAAGTTAACGCGATTATCACTGTCATCTGAGAGGATTTCTTCGGAAACAACCTTGACCAATTCACTGTTTGGTACTTGGGTTAAGCCACCACGCTGAATGCGCCGCAGGTAGTTAACAAATCTATAGACGAGCAAGGGTTGATTGCGGACTGGCCGCATCGCATATTCTTCTATGCTGGCAAATAATAGAGTATCCCGCAGTCGTGTATCAGTGGTAAATTCTGCGATGCCAACCATTTGCTGCTGCATATACTTGTCATTTTGCAGTAACTCTTGCAGCACTTCTTGTAATACATCCATGACACTACGCTGGCGATCGCGACTTAGAGACACCCAAGTCTGAATTTTATTGCGTAATGTGACTAAACCTGCTAGGCGAGTAATTAGATGGCGATAGGCACGTTCTCGCCCGACCCCCAAGTAGCGTTGACGTAAAATTTTCCAGCGATATTCCATTGCTTGTTTAGCAATGTTAAGCTCTTGAGGCTTGAGATCATCAAAGCGTTTTAAGTCACTTCCTAAAAGCCAAAGAATAATACTTTCTCTGTTGGCTATGCTTTGTTCTGGACACTCCGCAGCTAGGCGGTTGCCCCAATAATGAGCTAGTTTTTCTGCCTCCTTCGTCATAGCGAGATTGCGCTCCTCGAAACCCTGTATTAAAGTTGGCATCACAACCCCCATTTGTCATACTTAACTTATCATCTGGTAGTTGCCTATGATTATGTCTTTATAGAAAAGACATTTCAGATGTTTTATACTTATTACGTCTGGATTGATTAACTTTATGCAAAATTTAGGTAATTTTTCTTAATTGTACTTTTTGTTTTACCTATATGTATCTAAAATTGGTTGCCACTGCCATCAGGTTTTATTTTTTAGGGAATATTTAATAGATTACTGTAGGGTTTTCATCAGAATGAGAACAGTTTTGATAGCTTGAGGTTTTTGATGTAGGGGCGGGTATGGCTACGCCACGCAAGCTATGACAGATATGCTCAATTACCAAGTAATAATTTTAATCCACCCTTCCCTACTGGCTTTATACTCAATGCCTCGCTACAGCTCACAGCACTTTGCTATAACTAACAAGGGAGATA
This sequence comes from Nodularia sp. UHCC 0506, assembly GCF_034931045.1. NCBI lineage: Bacteria > Bacillati > Cyanobacteriota > Cyanophyceae > Nostocales > Nodulariaceae > Nodularia > Nodularia sp. UHCC 0506. The sequence continues at coordinate 272,698 of NZ_JAYGHH010000002.1, read as the reverse complement.
ATGAGGGGGTGTTGCAACTATTACCGCTTATTTATAGAGCCTCTGGCCGGTTAAGCATAAGCAATTCTAACGCTGAAAATACAATCAGTAAATTGGCATTAATAAATCAATTTCACTATTGTTACAAAACTAAACATACTTTGGTTTAATTGTCCCGAATGACTAACGCGATCGCCTCACTATCGCCTAATATCGAGTTATCATATTTTTTTCCAAAAAAGTCAATAGCAAATTCATGGGGATTTGTTTCACCCACAAGGGGGAGCCACTGCGGTATCGAGGTTTACCCAAATTGAATCAGTGGCGTTGAGACATGAACCAAAAACCTCAAATCTCAAGTTGTCAAAGGTTAATTGCGAATAATTTATGAGTATTTCGACTTTTAACTTTTGACTCATAACTGAGAAATTTCAGTTTATAAGCGGTTAGAAGAGCGTATAATTGGGTTTTCAACAGAATCCCGATACTGTTGGACTGCATCTGTATAGCCGATGGGCAGAACCGCTTCCACGTTTTCATGGGGACGGGGAATAATTACCCAGGATTCGAGAGTACCGCCATGAACATTTTCTGCGGCTTCCACACCAGCTGCCATAGCTGTTTTGACCTCAGAAACGTCTCCGCGAATATTGATGGTAAAACGAGCGCTACCCACTCTGATATACCCAACAAGGGTGACGCGACCAGCTTTAACCATCGCATCAGCTGCTGCTAGTACAGCAGGAAAACCCTTCGTTTCAAGTGCGCCAACGGCCTGTAATGACATTAGTAATCTCCTGTATGAATAAATGTATGTAGGGCAACAAATGTAATATCCGCAGTAACTTGCGGAAGTTTAATGATTTGCGGGTTTGTCATCGCGTTTTTTAGGCGCTTACGTCTTGTATCACTGATTTGATGACAATTTTTAGAGAGTGGGTACTATTCACCCTATGCTTATGGAAAATGACACAAGATATTAGATCACGAATTTGCCTATTACATACGGAACGGTTCAGATACTTCGGTGAAGTGGATTGGTAAAATGGTCTCTACGTTTTCGGGCGGGTTAGGAACAATGTAGTGGGTAATTACTTGACCACCAAAAGTTTGTTCTCCGGCGAATATTCCTGCTTCTACTGCCCTGTTAACTTCCGAAACGCGTCCCCGAACAGCAACTAACATTCGAGCGCTTTCAGCTTGACCATAATAAACAATTGTGACTGCGGCAGATTTAACCATTGCGTCTGCTGCTGCGAGTACAGCAGGAAAGCCCAAGGTTTCAATTACGCCAACCGCCATTGGCATGGCATTAGCTCCTGAGTTGAAAAAATGAAGTGATATCAATTGTACGAGGCTTTCGTACCAATTTTGACATTTGGGAAAATTTTCTCTTAGCTTCTGCTGTAAACTTAGAAATTATGTTTCCTAGTTTTTTACCTCCTTCAGTTGGGCAACTGACAGAACCCACCTCCATCGCCTTGGCCAAAAGTATTCAAAGTCAAGCGATCGCAACTCCTTTAATTAACCAACCAATTACTACTACCTGCGTTCAACAAGGTAGTGGTGGTACGCCGATTTTATTAATTCACGGCTTCGACAGTTCCGTGTTAGAATTTCGTCGTTTGTTGCCACTGCTGGCAGGACATAATGAAACCTGGGCAGTAGATTTGTTAGGTTTTGGGTTTACAGACAGAATAGAGGGTATTCCATTTAGCCCCATAGCCATCAAAATTCATCTGTATCATTTTTGGAAAACCCTAATTAACCAACCAGTGATTTTAGTGGGTGCATCGATGGGAGGTGCTGCGGCCATTGACTTCACCTTGACTTACCCAGAAGCAGTCAAAAAACTGGTGTTAATCGATAGCGCTGGTTTAAAAGGGGGTTCACCGTTAAGTAAATTGATGTTTCCCCCCTTGGATGCTTTCGCAGCTAACTTTTTACGTAATCCGAAGATACGCGATCGCATTTCCCGGACTGCGTACAAAAATCAACTTCTCGCGTCAATTGATGCTCAATTATGTGGTGCATTACACTTAGAAATGCCCAATTGGACACAAGCATTAATAGCCTTCACCAAAAGCGGTGGTTATAGTGCTTTTAAAGCAAAGCAGCTTGCAGAAATTGTCCAACCCACACTAATTTTATGGGGAGATACCGATAAAATTTTAGGTACAGTCGATGCCAAAAAGTTTCAACAAGCAATTCCCCATAGTCAACTCATCTGGATTCAAGACTCCGGCCATGTCCCACACTTAGAACAGCCAAAAATCACCACCCAACACATTTTAGAATTTTGCAACTAATTACGAATTACGTTAGCGTAGCTCTCCCAAAGGGAGAATTACGAATTACGAATTACGAATTACGAATTAATCGTACAACCAAGTATTATCGGCAAAATTATCATCTTCTTTCTGACGTTCTAGCAGATATTCAGGGACTTGATGTGACTTTTTATAACCAACTGGGTTATATTTTTCTTTGACTTGGATAGCAGACTGGCTGACTTTCTCTGGGATTGCAGGCTGATTATTTTTAACTGTGGCTGGTGCTTTACTTTCTTCTATAAGTTTAGAATTAGATTCTGCAAGGTGTAACGCATCTTGTTTAGCTTCGTGCAGTTCCTTGGTCAGCCGTTCTATTAATACTTGCTTTTCATATAACACTGATTGTAAATCAACAATTTGCTTTTGAAGGCTTGTTCCTTGATCTTGAGATTCTTCCAGACTTTGTTTTAATTCTTGGATAGTGGTTTCTAAATTATTATTAGTAGACATAGCTTCCTTGAGAGGAGTCTGTTTATGTGTCAGAGTCGGTAATTTATCTGTTGTTAAAGCATTTTCTTCGGTAACTTTCTCGGCTTTAACTTCAATCACAGATTGATTTTCCAGTGGAATCAATTTTTGTGTTTCTTCTTCTAGTAAGTCGGATAGATGTTTATTAACCATTATTTTCTCCAATCACGCTGTAATTCCTCAGCCACGCAGCATTAGACTAACTCCACCTGCGGTGCATTTTTCCTCGCCATTGAATAATGACGACACCCTTCAGTTATAATTCTGCCTCGTCCATGAACTGACAGAAGCTTGAATATCTGCATCAATGAGATTAAACTTGTTCTTTTGCCCGAATTGTGCAGCTAAATTAACTGCCATAGTCGTTTTACCGACTCCTCCCTTAGCGTTGAGGGTAATGATGATGTTTGGCAATGCTTACTTCCGAGGCTGCCTTAGTTAAATATACCGCTTTGTGTAGCCTCCAATCACAGCAAAATTCGTAAAAATTAAAATCAGCAGCCGTCACTTCAAACAAACTCCTATGACAGTAACTTACAACTTACCTGATGGGCCAAAATTACCACGCTATCTGCGGATGGTTAAATTTATCACTCAGCCGGTGAAATATGTAGAAGATTTTGCCAAAGTTTATGGTGACAACTTCACCATCTGGAATCGTGGGGATAAGCATATTGTGTATTTTAGCCATCCTCAAGCACTAGAACAGATTTTTAGTAGTAATGTTAATTGTTTTCGATCTGGTGGAGGAGGCGGGGGTTTAGGATTTTTGCTGGGCGATAATTCTGTAATTATATTAGATGGCGATCGCCACCAGCAGCAACGGAAATTATTAACACCGCCGTTTCATGGGGAAAGGATGCGGACTTACGGTGAAACTATCCGCAAAATTACACAGCAAGTTAGTAATGAATGGACAATTGGCAAACCTTTTAATATCCGCGCCTCAATGCAAGAAATCACCTTGCGCGTGATTTTACGAGTAGTATTTGGTGTGGATGAAGGGCCAGTTTTTCGAGAATTGGGGCGACTACTGACATCCCTGCTAGACTTCATGGGTTCGCCGTTAATGTCCAGCGCCTTCTTTTTTAGTTTTATGCAAAAAGATTTAGGTGCGTGGAGTCCTTGGGGGCGAGTTGTGCGGCTATTGCAGCAAATCGATCAAGTAATTTATAGTCTGATTCAAGAACGTCGGGCGGAATCTGGACAACATCGCCAAGATATTCTCAGTTTATTGATTTCGGCTCGTTATGACGATGGCGAGGGAATGTCAGATGTGGAGTTACGTGATGAATTAATGACAATGTTAGTTGCGGGACATGAAACCACAGCGTCTGCATTAACATGGGCTTTTTACTGGATAGATAAATTACCAGAAGTACGAGAGAAATTACAACGGGAATTAGAAACCCTGGGTGTGAATGCTGAACCGAGTAGCATTGCTAAATTGCCATATTTAACCGCAGTTTGCCAAGAAACCTTGAGAATTTATCCTATTGTGGCGAATGGTTTTATCCGAGTTGTGAAAACCCCAGTAGAAATTATGGGCTATCAATTACCAGCAGGAACGGCGATAGTTCCCAGTATTTATTTAGCCCATCATCGAGAGGAAGTTTACCCACAGTCACAGCAATTCAAACCAGAACGCTTTTTAGAAAAGCAATTTTCCCCTTATGAATATTTACCCTTTGGCGGTGGAAATCGGCGTTGTATAGGCTTGGCTTTTGCTCAGTATGAAATGAAAATTGCCTTAGCCACGATTTTGTCAGAATTTCAATTATCTCTAGTTAACCAGCGTCCTGTGTATCCCGTGCGCCGTGGACTCACCTTAGCCGCACCAGCAGGGATGCAGATGATACCCACAGTTCAGGTAACAAGAGCAAGTATACCTGTTAACGTTTAGTGCCAACACCGGGAGTCTCAGATCCCCGACTTCTTCAAGAAGTCGGGGATCTTTATTTTTTGCGTGAGTGATAATTGATGCTTTTTTTCTCTGTTGAGAAGCGGTTATACTGAATACCAAAAGTATAATCTCTTAATATTATTGATATGGAACCAATCACACTAACAGCCGTAGGAACAGCGATCGCTACAATAGTTTTAACTAAAGCCTTAGAAAAAACAGGCGAAAAGCTGGGGGAAGCAGCAATCCAAAAAAGTAATGAGTTAATCGCACAGCTACAAAAGAAAAATAAAGTCCCTTTACTAGCGAATACGCCAGAGGGAAACCCACAGCAACCGTTAGATTATGGTCAAGCGGTACTGGAATTGAAAGCAGCAGCTGATACAGACACCGAAATTGCTCAATCAGTGCTGGAAGTGGAAGCAGCCGCAAACGCTGACCCACAAGTAGCGCCAAAGGTTCAGGCTTTAGCAAATGACCTCAACTCGCAACCAGCAGGTGTAATCAATTCGACAAAATTAGCTGACTCAATTAAAAACGTCTTTCAGGGAAATACTTTCATTGGTGGTAACTTCTGACTGTACTCGCCTGAAGGGGAACAGGTAAAGTCAAATCCTCAAGTACCGCAAAATTTACCCCTGAGTGGGGTGGTGAAATTTGTGGGACGTGATGAAGAACTGCAAAAACTCCACCAACTTTTGCAGGAAAATAACCAAGTCGCCATTGCTGCAATTACGGGAATGGGTGGACTGGGTAAAACAGAACTCGCCTTGCAATATGCAATGACGCAGCGCGAAACCTACAAAGGTGGAATTTGCTGGTTACAAGTCAAAGCTGGGGATGTGGGCGTTCAAGTGGTGCAGTTTGCCAGAACTCAGCTTGATTTAAACCCACCAGAAGAGTTTGATTTAGCCGCACAAGTGCAATTCTGCTTGCGGAATTGGCGTGAAGGTGATGTGCTGCTAGTGGTGGATGATGTCACAGATTACCAGCAAGTCAAAACTTACCTAAAGGGGCTATCTTCCAGATTTAGAGTGTTGATGACTACGCGCCAACTTTTGGGTGCATCCATCAAGCAATTACCTTTAGATGTATTACCACCAGATGCAGCGTTAGAGTTGTTACGGTCTTTGCTGGGAGAAACACCAGAGCGAATTGAGAGAGAATTAGATGTAGCAAATCAGTTGTGTGCATGGCTGGGGTATTTACCCTTGGGTTTGGAGTTGGTGGGGCGATATTTGGCGCGGAAACCGGATTTATCCTTATCGGAAATGATGCAGCGTTTGGAGAAAAAGCGACTAGAACAAGCTGCACTGGTGAAGCCAGATGATGACATGACAGCACTATTGGGAGTGAAAGCAGCCTTTGAGTTGAGTTGGCAGGAATTAGCAGAAGATGATCAACAATTAGGCTGTTTACTCAGTTTATTTGCAGCTGCACCCATACCTTGGAAATTAGTAGAACAGTGCTTACCAGAAAAAGATGAGGAAGATTTAGAGGAAATTCGGGACGATAAGCTGCTGTATCTACATTTACTCCAGCGCAAAGGTGAGGAAATTTATCAACTACATCCACTGCTGCGGGAATTTTTCCAATCTAAGTTTACGGGTTTAGAGCAGGTAGAGGAATGGAAGCGATCCGTTTCTCAGGTAATGGTAGCAGTCGCCACACAAATTCCTCACACTCCCACACTTGAGGAAATTAATGCTGTTTCCCTTGCCATACCTCATCTAGCTGAAGTAGTAAATCATCTCATTCAATACGTCAGCGATGAAGATTTAGCTTGGCCTTTTGTCAGCTTGGGCAGATTTTATGAAGGACAGGGTTTGTATACCTTAGCCGAACCTTGGTATGAGCAGTGTTTATCAACAGCACAAGACCGCTT
>NZ_JAYGHH010000002.1:250523-265896 GCF_034931045.1 Nodularia sp. UHCC 0506 | reverse complement strand
AATACTATTACTGTTCGTGAAAATTGGGAAATTTGCCGGCAACAAAATTCAGGATGAAAATTATTGATGGTATTGTACAAGCGATCATTCACAGGCGAAATTTTAAAGACTATTCCATTCTTCTAGGGTAATTTCACGCTCCAAAATTACCTCGACTTCCCGCAGCATCATTCGTAGTTGCGGTACAGAATACTCATCATTAGAGGGAATTGTGAGGCGATGTTGTGCGTAAGCCATAAACTGATGCTTTGTTCCGGAATAAAGCCCTTCAAAGCCAATACGCCGTAATTTCTGCACAAAATCCCGACGCTTACACGGTGTCCATCGGCTCAAGGGTCGGCTCCTTATTCAAGTCAATATTATCAATCACTGGTAGGGGATGTCCCAACTTCAACCCCAGCAAAATCCAATCTTCCAGTGTTGAGCGTAACTCATTTTCGCACTCGCGCAAAGTCGAGCCAAAGGCTATAACTCCCTGACAAATAGGGATTCTACCCGCAAATGTATGATCTTCGAGCTTGTCATAAACGGCACTAGCGATCGCTTGTTCAAGATAGTCGCTCAAAATGAAGCGTATAGCCATGAAATTACATCCTATTCAGATGATTAAACTATAAGTTATCACTTTAATTTTATTGTCTCATAAAAACATAGCTATTCTCTCTGATTTGTCACTAGCGAGAGGCTCAGATCCCCGACTTCTTGAAGAAGTCGGGGATCTTTTTTTATGGTGGCGATCGCTATCATTATATTTCTGAATCATAGAAAATAATTCTCTTTTTTCAACCTGAATTTTACTCAAATTAAATTTGAGTTTTTTCGCCTTGGGGTATTGACAAAGGTATAAATTTATACTTTAATGAAAATGTACAAAGAAAGGCGATCGCCCTCCGGACAAGAGTCTGCGATCGCCTTTCACTCCACTCCACAATGGGAGATAATTACAATGATGACACAAGTACACAATTTTGTAGAGTCTCAAAATTTACCCACTGAAGATTTAGATCCAGCCAGCGAAAATCCATCCCCTGAAAACGCCTCACCCAGAAGAGAACCCATTAAGCATTTACTGATTGGTTCCCCCAAAACCGTCAGCAGCACAATTCATTATTTGCAGGTAATTGGTTACGCCAGCATCGGCGACTGGAGTCCTTTACTTCCAACCACTAACCCAGGCGAAGTAATGAGTATTTTAATTCGTCAGATTTTAATGCCATAATCACTAAGCGATCGCTCTTATGCAAAGATAAAACAATGAGCGATCGCCCGACTGCATCACAGTTAAATTATATAGGCAATTGCCTTACTCGGAAGATTTCATTACTTACAGAAATAATTGCCCCAATCTCTAAATCTTCTTGACATTCCCGCAGAACTTCTGTCAGGCATTTATTAATTGCATCGTAATTTTCATTTCCCAACCTGAACAAAATAACGCTGGGTAGACTATCCCCACTAATAGCTAACAATTGGGCAAAATCTAAATCTATAGTTAATAAAATTCTCCCTTCTGCACGGGCTTTCATTAAAATCTGATCATCTGGTAGTCTTTGTAAACCTTCATCGCGCAAATGCACCACATCATAACCATCACCACGCAACCAAGATACAGTTCGTAGTGAAATTCCCATATCTGCCAAAAATCTCATTTTACTTATTAAGCAATTTTGAAGGGATAAACCCGTTCTTGTGTCAACCACGCCGCATACAGTAAAGATTGACGAATATCTTCTGCTTCTAAATCAGGATATTCTTCTAAAATTTCCTCTACAATTTTCCCATTAGCTATTAAATTAACCACTAAAGAAACCGGGATTCGCATCCCCCGAATGCAAGCTTGTCCTCCCATGATGCCAGGGTCAAATGTAATATTGTCTAGACCTAACATAAATTGTTTCTCCAAACTTAATATCAACTCGTTTATTGACTAAAGTAAAACCTGACAAATCTCTCAATATCATACTTTTTGATATTTTTAATAATTACGAATTACGAATTACAAATTACTTGCACCTTTTCTGATTGCTGTTTCCATCTCTTCTAAAGATGCGCTTTTCATTCCCGGACGATATAAAATCCCGGATAAGCTTTGGATAGGAACATTGAGAGGAATCAGTTTAACTATGCCATTTTCATCAATCACAAAATCAACCTTACTCCCAGCATCAAGATTAAGATAATCTCTAATTTCTTTAGGGATGGTTACTTGTCCTTTGGTTGTGATGGTCGCGTCAGCCATTACTACGACTCCTTACATATTTCCCTTACTTAAATATAATGTATATTCGCCAATGCACAGAGCGCTATTGCCAATATGTCCAGACTCATAGAGAATCATTAGATACAAAGGATGCTCCCATTGTGCAAACTTGCTCAAGGCAACTGTTACAAATATGTTCAAACTCATAGATGTATTCTGGGCTTATATTCTCATCGCTATCTTAATCCTGGTAGGGCGATTAATTAGACAGCGCCTGGGAATATTGCGATCGCTCTACATACCTAGTTCAATTGTTGCTGGTATTCTGGCCTTACTCCTGGGTAAAGGTGCTTTGGGTGCAATTGTTAAATCAGTAAATCCCGAATCTCCTTTGGTTCAAGGTCTATTTACCGAAAATGTCCAGGCGGTTTGGTCACAGTCTCCGGGTATTTTTATTAACATTGTTTTTGCCACCCTGTTTCTCGGTCAATATGTGCCGACATTGCGCGAATTTTGGCGTAAGGCTGCCCCACAAGTGGCTTTAGGTCAATCCATTGCTTGGGGTCAATACGTAGTAGGAATAATACTAACAATCACCATATTAACACCAGTTTTTGGTTTACCGCCCATAGCGGCTTGTTTAATTGAAGTCGCCTTTGAAGGGGGACACGGGACATCAGCTGGGATGGCTGCAACTTTTACAGAATTGGGTTTTGCCGCCGGGCCTGATTTATCTTTAGCTTTAGCCACAGTGGGGCTAGTTTCTGGCGTAGTTTCCGGGACAATTTTAATCCACTGGGGACGTAGAACTGGAAAAATCCAAGTCAGCCGTGAAGCGTCAGATAATTTAGAAAATGTAGAGAACGAACTACCACAAGAAGAACCAAGTGTCACAATTGCCAGAAAACATTTAGTCCGCAACTTACTAATTGATCCATTATCACTCAACTTTGGTTTTGTCGGACTAGCGATCGCTATTGGCTGGCTAATTTTAGAAGCTTTGCGTTTTATTGAATCAATCACCTGGGGAAGCGCTGGAGTGGAACTGATTACCTATGTGCCGCTATTTCCCATCGCTTTGATCGGGGGAATGATTGTGCAGTATATACTTATGCGTACCAGACGCACCTATTTAATTAGTCGTCCCCTGATGGAAAACATTGGTGGACTGGCGTTAGATATAACAATTGTCACAGCCCTAGCAAGTATTTCTTTGTCTGTATTGGGAGATAATCTTGCTCCTTTCCTAATTTTATCCATTGTTGGTATTACTTGGAATGTTTGCGCCTTTGTATTTTTAGGCCCCCATCTCCTACCTTTTTACTGGTTTGAACGTGGTCTTGGCGACATGGGGCAATCGATGGGTGTGACTTCCACCGGATTATTACTATTGCGAATGGTAGACCCAGATAACCGTTCTGGTGCATTTGAAAGTTTTGCTTATAAACAATTGCTGTTTGAACCTATTGTTGGTGGAGGCTTATTTACTGCTGCTGCACCACTGTTAATTGACAATTTTGGCCCCATACCAATTTTGTTCTTAACCTCATTTATCTTGGCATTTTGGCTAATATTTGGTTTCTATAACTGTAAGCAAATCCGCAAGCAAAGCGCATAATAAAAAGTTTGTAGTGAGGACTTTAGTCCTCTCTATCTCCGGTGGTCGTCGCTACAAACCTTTAATTATTTGTCCTCAACTTCACTGTAAACAGAAAATCCACTTTCTTCAGCAAACTTTTTCGCAGCTTCCAGTAAATACTCATAATAAGTACGCGCGACGATAGATAACTGTTTCCCCGATGGATACACCATATACCAAGTGCGCTTAATCGGAAAGTGTTCTACATCTAAAATGCTGAACTCAGAAGAGTCTGGCATTAAGGTATGACGTGATAAAACTGAAATTCCTAAACCACCAGCGATCGCTTGTTTAATCGCTTCGTTACTCCCCAACTCCAGCTTAACTTTTACCTTTACGCCATGTTCATCAAAGAGTTGCTGCACAGCCCGACGAGTTCCTGAACCCGGTTCCCGCATAATAAAAGGTTCATTTGTCAAGCGTTCTATGGGAATATTTTTCTCTTTTGCTAAAGGATGATTAACGGGTGCAAATACTACTAAGGGGTTATCTAAAAATGGCTCATAGTTGACATCACTTTCTGGGACTTGACTCATAATGTACAAGTCATCCATGTTATTGACCATCCGTTCCAAGATACGTTCGTGATTCGTGACTTGTAACGAAATTTCAATTCCTGGATAAAGTTGACAAAATGGCCCTAATAAACGAGGGATAAAATACTTAGCCGTTGTAATCACAGCCAATCGTAATTGTCCTTGTTTTAGACCGTTTAAATCCGCCACAGTCATCTCAAACTGGGCTATAGTTTCAAAAATTTGCCGACAAGTGGCAAATAATTCTCGTCCGGCTTCAGTCAAAAATAGGCGTTTTCCCACCTGTTCAAATAATGGCAACCCCACCGATTTTGTGAGTTGTTTAATTTGCATAGAGACGGTGGGTTGAGTTAGAAATAATTCCTCCGCCGCACGAGTAAAGCTGCTGTGCCGTGCTGCCGCCTCGAATACTTTCAACTGGTGTAGCGTTGCCTGCTTCAAGAGTGATTCTCCTTTAATAGCGATTTATGTCTATAAATTTAGTATCACTGAACACTTGCCAATGATGCCGAATCACTCATACGAAGTTCTGAATTCTACTATAGATAAAAATCTATCAATGTTATTAAAATAAACTTGTTTTATTTATGGTAATCACAAGTTAATATCAAAACAACAAGCAAAGCGTAAGATGCCTTCCAACAGAAGATGAATGTTGAATACCCAAATTTAAATGAGAATTGCCGACAATAGATCATTTATTTTCAGTATTTCATCATTCATCTTTCCATATTTCTTCGGTCACTTCTTCGGCAACTTTTGCCGGGATTTGAGATAAGTCAGGCAACTGTAGTACTTCTATTTCGGCAACCTGTTCCTCGACATTCACAGGCATATTCAATGGTTCACGGTGTTCAATCCAGCAACTTGCTAAAGGCAAAGTATTCTCCATTTCATCCAATGGACGAGGAATCACCATGACTGCGTTCAATTCCCCAATACGTTCTGCCTCAAACATTCCCGCTTCTACTGCTACGGCAACATTAGCCACAGTTCCACGAATGATGGCTGTACACAAACCCGCACCAATTTTTTCATAAGCTGCTAAATGAACATCAGCCGATTTCAGCATGGCATCACAAGCACCTACCATCGCCGGAAAACCCCGCGTTTCTACTAAACCAATGGCTAAGTTACTTAAACTGCTTTGATTTCCTTCCTCCATCAATTTGCTCAAACGGCTAGTAATGGGCAAGACTATCTCCAGGTTAGGATAAGGCCGTGGAATTACCAAACTAGAAACCAATTGACCAAACTGTTCAGCAGTTTGAACCCCAGCTTCTACCGCCAGACGCACATCAGCAATGCCACCCCTAACAATAGCTGTACACTGCCCACTACCAATTTTTTCATACCCCACTAGGTGAACACCAGCCGACTTCAGCATCATATCTGCTGTCCCCACTATGGCGGGAAAGCTGCTGGTAGAGACTAAACCTAAAGCAGTATTTTTCAGACTATCTCGACGGCGGGACTTCCGAATTGTGCTAAGAGAGTGTTGATTAGATGTTTCCATGTGAATTTTCCACGTTACTCACGAAACCGACAACTTACAATTAACACTTACTCAGACTTATCGTCCGAAATGGGGCCATTTAAGGTTTGCCTATGGGGAAATAATGTAACTAACAATTTACTTATACTGACTTGTCCATAAATTTGGTTCCCGATACTATTAGGCGATGCAGTGGGAGGCTGACTAGAATCTGCTTCCTGGGGAATGGAATTAGTAGCGTTGGTGTTTTCTTCGACCAGTGATGGTTCTTCTGGTGGTGGTTTTGGTGGTGGTTCTGGTGGTGGTTCTACAGGTGCAGGCTGGCTTGACGATATAGGCGAAGATTCAGAAGAGGAATTAGACTGGTGTTTGAATTTCCAGTAAGCTTTTGCTGAAATGGTAGTTGAGGATATGACAGTTTCCTCAGTCACCTCTAAATTATTTTCTGCTTCTGGCTGTTCTTCAGGAATGGGATTAGATCCATGATTAATGGATGAATCCAGTTGTTTTGTGTCTTCAAGTTGCCGACTCGTGTCGCCCAAAATTGAGCCTGGGGGAATGACTGTTCCCGGCGCAATTGAACAGTTAAAAACTGTGGTTGCTGAACCCACACAAGCATTTGCGCCAATTTTTCCCTGACCAACCATCAAAAAACCGGCTCCCAAGTTTGCTCCTGCTTCTACCTCTAAGGTTCCTTCGCTAACTTGGAGAATTGACCCCATCCCAATACAAACCCCTGGGCCAATGATCATCTTACTGTTGACAGCCGCTTGAAGTATCACTCCAGGTGCAAGTGCTGCACTGGGATGAATAATCACCTCGCCACTCGTGTAAGAGTCGAAGTTGTTGCTAAGGTGCAGTGGCGGCACAGACATGGAAATTTTAACCTCGGAAGCCGGGAATAGATGAGTGCTGAGTGCTGAGTAAATTTTATTTATTGTAAGTTTTGCAATGGCTGTAATGCTAGGCTTTTGACTCAAAAATCAACTCAGCATGGGTTAAGCTCCGCTAAATTTTCAGCGTAGTTACTGCCCGTAGGACTTTACAGCACTTTTAACTCAACACTTCTACGGACGTTGGATAATCGTCTCTAAGATGCGGCGCTTGGCTTTGGTGTCGATACCAATCAAGCGCACATATTCTTCGGGATATTCAGCCAGGTATCCTTCTAAGACGGCGATCGCTTCTCTGTCGGATTTGGTTTCAATTTGGCCGCAGCTTGCCCAAGAACCTGTACGGAACCGTCTTTTATCTACGTGTTCAGCACTAACTTTATATCCACCAGCCAAAATTTGTCTGATTTGGTCTACGGCTTCAGAACTCAATTTAGTACTGGTAGCGGTAGCTGTGGCTGTACCACCACCATAACTCGCTGTGCTAAAGGATTTTTTAGTGTCAGATGGGGCAACAGCACCGTTTGGTCTTTGAATAATACTTTCTAAAACCCGCCGTTTGGCTTTGGCATCAATGCCAATTAAGCGCACATATTCGCCTTGATGCAATTCTATACATTCTTCTAAAGCGGCAATCACTTCATTTGTCGAAGTGGATTCAATAGGCTTGCAGCTCGTCCAGGAACCAGTCCGGAAACGGCGTTCATCTACGTGTTCTGTACCAATTTTGTAACCACTGGACAGCAAACTACGAATTTGATCTATGGTTTCGCTACTGAGTGCGCCACTACTGGCAACGTGGCCATTGCCATTACTACTGTAACGACCATTACCATTACCATTACCATTACCATTACTAACAGGTGTTTTAAATCCGCTAGATTTAATCGCACTGACTATACCATCGGGGCGTTGAATAATGGTTTCCAACACACGCCGTCTACCATTGTCAATACCAAACAGCCGCACATATTCGCCGCTATGATCTCTCAAACAACTTTCTAAAGCTGCGATCGCTTCACCCATTGATCCTGGTTGAATGGGCTGGCAACTTTGCCAACAACCAGTACGGAACCTTCTTTCATCTACGTGTTCAGTACCGATTTTAAACCCTTGGTTTAAAAGATAACGTACTTGTTCTATGATTTCTGCACCCAAGCTATTGCTCGACACTTCACTACTCCTTTCTAGCTCTAAAACAGTAATACCAGTATTTGTATAAGATTTAGCAATCTCATCCCGAATGGGTGCAATACATTTGCTATCCGCAGCACACCGATAACCAGTTCTTAATGACTGATTTATCCCAACCACATGATGAGCGAACTGCTGATCCGCGACTTCAGCATCCGGCAAACGGTCAGCTTGCTGCTGACTAGTAATGATCGCTCCCGAAGGTACATACTTACCTGGAGGAATTTCTACATCTTGAATTAAAGCGTGCATCATGACGACACAGCCTGCACCGACTCTGGCGTTAAATACAGTGGAACGAAAACCAATGAAGGCATCATCTCCTATATAGGCCGGCCCATGAATCAGTGCCATGTGGGTAATAGAAACATTTTTCCCCACCCATACCGAGTATTTATTTTGGTCATCGCCAATTACTCGGCCTTGCTCCAATCCATGAATTACTACACCATCTTGAATATTAGTATTTTCACCAATAGAAAAAGGTGTACCTTCATCCGCTCTAATCGAGGTCCCCGGAGCAACGATTACATTTGCGCCTATCCGCACATCTCCAATAATGTTGGCAACCGGATGTACAAATGTGCTGTCATGGATTTTTGGCTCGGCTAAATTCCTCGACCACGGGGTTGGGGGTGCCGCCGTGCTGCGGACTACCATTGCGAGATTCCTCCTGAGTTAAGCTTTGTGCCAGTTGTCTTTCATCACTGGCCTCAAACTGATGACTAATGACCAATGACTATCGATACTGCTCTTTTTTGCTGTACATAAGGCGATTTTCCAAGTGAATGGTATCAATAATCGCCACTACTGCTGCATCCAACGGACGCTGTTCGTTACCGAGAATTTGACGAGCAGCACTACCACGAGTGACTAGCACCCACTCATCTGCTCCTGCACCTACGGTATCTGCTGCTACCTCGTAGCTCGGCAGGAGATTTCCTTCTTCATCTACTAATTGCAACAACAGTAGTTTGACACCTCGAAGACTTGGATCTTTTTGTGTGCCGACTACTGTGCCACGAACTTTGGCAATTTGCATTACAGATTACGGTCTTCTACCAAAAGGGCGAATCGCGTTTACATTTTCCCGGAATTGTTCTACATCTTCGGTATAACGAATTGGTAGGACGTATTCTAAGTTTTCATGGGGACGAGCAATGATGTGGGTAGACAATACTTCTCCACCGTGAACTCGTTTAACTGATTCTACTCCAGCACCAACGGAAGCTTGAACTTCGGAAACGTCACCGCGAACGATAACTGTAACTCGACCGCTACCGATTTTTTCATAACCCACTAAAGTAACACGTGCGGCTTTTACCATTGCATCAGCAGCTTCCACTACTGCCGGAAAGCCCAGCGTTTCTACCATTCCTACGGCGATTGACATTAGTTGTAATCCTGAATTAAAGTTCTTAGTTCTTGAAAAAAGTGGCGCTCCAGAAAGCAAAGCGCGTCAATTACTTTGTTTGTTTAATCAGCTTTTAAGTTCGGAACTGTTCTACAGCTTCCGTATACCGGATCGGCAAGACGTATTCTAGGTTTTCGTGGGGACGGGCAATAATGTGAGTTGATAAAACTTCACCACCATTAACTCTTCTAGCGGCTTCAACGCCGGCAGACACTGAAGCTTGCACTTCAGATACATCTCCCCGTACAATCACCGTTACTCTAGCGCTACCAATTTTTTCATATCCTACTAACGTAACACGTGCGGCTTTTACCATCGCATCAGCAGCTTCCACTACTGCTGGAAAGCCTTTAGTCTCAATCATTCCAACTGCAATTGGCATCGCAGAACTCCTAAAATTGTAATCCGATCAGTACTATGTTGTGAAATGTTTAACGGGAATGGCCCATCTTGAGCCATAAAAACACTTCTAATATTAAGCATAGGAAAGCTTGGTCTTCCTGGCAATATAAATTAGTATAATAGTTTATGATAAAATAGTTTTAAAAAACTTAACAAAAATTTATACCTCGTTCTGCTCCATCTAATTTGGTCAATTACTAAAGCCGCCGCTTATGCTTTATAGTTTTTTTATTACATTGACAAAAGGACATTCATAGCTAGAGCAATAGATTCCAGCCAGGAGTCATTAATGGCTGTATATTATGCTAACTCTAAGTTTGCCCGATTTGAGAGCAGAACCTAATGACTAGGTAAAAAAATATATAATTTTTTTTAATATATCGTATAAATTTATTTGCTAAAAGTAGAAAGAGAAATTTATAATCACAAATGATGTAATAGGAGTAAATGCTTTTAACTATGTAAAGTTATATTTAATTATACATAAATAAGGTAAGCTAAATAAAAAATACTTATTCAAGTTTTAGGTAAGAAATAGTTTAAAAAAACCAAAAATTTAAGTTGAGGTAACTATTTTTTGAATAAATAATTGTTTTAAGGATATTAAAAAAATCAAGGCTGAGTCGTCAAGGAAAATCTCAATGAATCAGTTTCTATTTTCAACAAGTTGGTGGGTGCCATTTTATAGCTTAATTGGCGCACTTGTAACTTTGCCGTGGGGAATGGGAATCATTAAGCGCACGGGGCCTAGGCCGGCGGCATATTTCAACTTGTTAACGACTCTTGCGGGTTTTGCTCATAGCCTGTTGGTATTTAAGCACATTTGGGATAGAGAACCAGAAATTTTGGTAATTAATTGGTTCCAAGCTGCGGATTTTAACATATCATTCGCTTTGGAACTTTCTCCAGTCAGTATTGGGGCAACAGTTTTAATTACAGGATTAAGTCTGTTAGCACAAGTCTATGCCCTGGGTTACATGGAAAAAGACTGGTCGCTGGCACGTTTCTTTGCCCTAGTTGGCTTTTTTGAAATGGCGCTGTCTGGTTTAGCCATCAGTGATTCTTTGTTTTTGAGCTATGCCCTTTTGGAAGTCCTCACCCTTTCTACTTACTTATTAGTGGGATTTTGGTATGCTCAACCGCTAGTGGTGACGGCGGCGCGAGATGCGTTTTTAACTAAGCGGGTGGGAGATTTGCTGCTATTAATGGGTGTCGTGACGCTTTCGACTATAGCAGGTAGCTTGAACTTTTCTGATTTATATGAATGGGCGCAAACGGCTGATTTAAGTCCCCTGGCATCGAGTTTGCTGGGTTTGGCATTGATTGCCGGACCTGCGGGTAAATGCGCTCAATTTCCGTTACACCTGTGGTTAGATGAAGCGATGGAAGGGCCTAACCCGGCTTCAGTGATGCGGAATTCTCTGGTGGTCGGTGGTGGTGCTTATATTTTGTATAAACTTCAGCCAATATTAGCTTTATCCCCAGTTGCGTTAGATACCTTAGTTGTGCTAGGCACTTTAACGGCAATTGGTGCAACATTGGTCGCATTGGCGCAGACTGATATTAAGCGCGCCCTCTCTCATTCCACGAGTGCATATATGGGCTTGGTATTTTTAGCCGTGGGTTTAGAACAAGGTGGTGTGGCCTTAATGTTGCTGCTCACTCATGCGATCGCTAAAGCATTATTATTCATGAGTTCCGGTTCAGTAATTTACACCACTAGCACCCAAGATTTAACAGAAATGGGTGGATTGTGGTCACGGATGCCAGCCACCACCACAGCCTTTATTGTCGGTTCTGCGGGCATGGTAACACTGCTACCACTAGGAAGCTTCTGGTCTATGCTGGCATGGGCTGACGGCTTAGTTCATGCCAGCCCTTGGGTAATTGCCATCTTGGTATTAGTCAACGGCTTGACAGCTTTGAACTTAACACGAGTATTTAGATTAATATTTTGGGGTGAACCACAACAAAAAACCCGCCGCGCCCCGGAAGTTGGCTGGCAGATGGCATTGCCAATGGTGTCACTAACTGTCGTGACTTTACTCTTACCCCTGATGCTACAGCAATGGTATCTCCTGCCTAATTGGGAAAGTCTTGATTGGTACATCTTGTTAATACTGCTGTCTTCTACTGTGATTGGGGTAGGTATAGGGTCTACAATGTATCTGCATAAAGCATGGTCACGCTCTAGAGTCCTGGTCTGGAGATTTATGCAGGACTTATTGGGTTATGATTTTTACATTGATAGAATTTATAAACTCACGATAGTCAATGCAGTTGCCCTGCTATCGAAATTTTCTGCTTGGAGCGATCGCTATCTGGTTGACGGTTTTGTAAACTTGGTAGGATTTGCCACAATTCTCGGCGGACAAGGTTTAAAGTACAGTATTTCTGGTCAATCTCAAGGGTATATGTTGACCATCCTCGTAGTGATTAGCGTCCTGGGCTTTTTTATTAGCTGGTCATTAGGTTTACTAGATAAATTGCCCTTTTAAGAGTGCTGAGTGCTGAGTGCTGAGTGCTGAGTTATTTTCTCCTTTCTCTTTCCGTCTCCTCTTACATAGTTCTTGTATATGCTGAGTGCATTAATTTTACTGCCCTTATTTGGTGCAGCTTTAATCGGTTTTTGGCCTGCACCAATGAGTGGAAAACTTTCTCGGAGAGTGGCTTTACTCTTCGCCATGATCATTTTCTTGTGGACAGGTTTACTAGCAATAAAATTTAATCCGGCAGAAGTCAATCAGCAGTTTGCCGAGTTTATCCCCTGGATAGATTCTTTGGGCTTGAATTATAATCTAGGCATAGATGGTTTATCTTTGCCGTTGCTGGTTTTAAATGGACTGTTAACTTGTATTGCCATTTACAGCAGCGATGAATCCCTTCAACGTCCAAGATTTTATTACTCCTTAATCCTCCTGCTATGTGCTGGGGTTACAGGAGCATTTTTGGCACAAGATTTATTATTATTTTTCCTGTTTTATGAACTGGAATTAATACCTTTATACCTATTAATTGCCATTTGGGGTGGTGAGAGACGCAGCTACGCAGCCACAAAATTTTTGATTTATACGGCTGTTTCCGGCATCTTAATTTTGGCCAGTTTCCTGGGTATGGTGTGGCTAAGTGGTTCTTCTAGCTTTGCACTAGAAAGTTTAGATACCTCAACTTTGTCCTTGACAACTCAGCTGTTACTGCTAGGAGGAATTTTAGTTGGTTTTGGCATTAAAATTCCTCTGGTTCCCTTTCACACATGGCTACCAGATGCCCACGTTGAAGCTTCTACACCCATTTCTGTGCTGTTGGCGGGAGTGTTATTGAAGTTAGGAACCTATGGTTTACTGCGCTTTGGGATGAACTTGTTACCAGAAGCTTGGACTTATTTAGCTCCTTGGTTAGCAACTTGGGCTGTCATCAGTGTACTATTTGGCTCATCCTGTGCGATCGCGCAAACAGATATGAAAAAAATGGTAGCCTACAGTTCCATTGGACACATGGGATATGTACTGTTAGCGGCGGCGGCGGCTACACCTTTAAGCACCTTGGGCGCTGTCATGCAAATGGTTAGCCACGGCTTGATTTCCGCACTGCTGTTTTTGCTGGTAGGGGTTGTTTACAAAAAAGCTGGTAGCCGTGACCTAGATGTAATTAAAGGATTGCTGAACCCTGAACGGGGTTTACCCGTAATTGGTAGTTTAATGGTTTTAGGAGTCATGGCCAGCGCTGGTGTACCAGGAATGGTCGGCTTTATTTCCGAATTTATCGTTTTTCGGGGTAGTTATCCAGTTTTTCCGGTGCAGACCCTCATATCTATGATTGGTACAGGCTTAACGGCGGTTTATTTCTTAATTCTCATGGATCGTGCCTTTTTTGGGCGATTGTCTGCACAAGTTACCAACTTACCGCGTGTATTTTGGAGCGATCGCATACCTGCTGTCATTTTAGCAGTGTTAATTGTCATCTTCGGCATCCAACCCGCTTGGTTAGCGCGATGGACTGAACCTACCATCACAGCAATGCTTAATCCCCAAAATGTAGTAACTGCGGTGTCTTTAGATCATAGAACTAGAGACTAGGAACTGGGGACTGGGGACTAGGAAAAAATATTTGTATACCTGAGTACCAATATCTAATCCCCAGTGCTGAAAAGTTACTTTGTTGAAGTGAGTTCGTAAAAATAATATTTATATCAATAACTAGCTTTTATTGATATGATCAATATAATCTATATAATCTTTTTGAAGAAATAGAGTTAAATCACATTGCTACATTACGCAACGCAATACTGTTAGATAAAACTAGAGGTTAGTATATGAAATTAGATAGCATAGAGATTTATGCTGATGGAGCAGAAATTATGTTGAGCCATAACCTAACTAAACTAAAATTCTATTCTGTCGTTGATGTTTCAGAAAATAATGGAGAAATACAAACAGAAGAAGAACTAAAAGTACAGATAGCTATTCCAACACTTTCTTTATTGAGATTATGTGCCGGATTTTTAAATCAAATCAAAACAGATGAAAAAGAAGTCATTGCTATGATTGATAGTAATAAGGAGGAAATTATTAAAACGTTGGAAAAGTTCACTCTAAAAAATAGTGATGAATAAAATGTTATCTAAAGAATATATTTCAAAAAAAATCAGCCACCCAGATAATTTTTTGATTTACTACAAACCCTACAAAATAGACAGAAATCAATCCTATCATATAAGTACCATTCATATAACTCCTATACGGTTTGATAAATTAAGGAACAATAAACACACTGATAAAGTTTCATATTTTGAGAAGCATAAAAATCTAATTAAGGAAAGTAAAGTACAAAATCTAGTTACCGCATTACGTAATTATCTAGATTTATACTATGATTGGGATGGCTATCAAGGAATTGCGCCTCAAGTAAAAACAGTTGAAGAAAGTATTCGCCTAGTTCAAAAGTTACCTGATTCTATACCACTGCCAAAACCTATGGTAAGTGGTACAGGAATAGTTGGTTTATTTTGGGGAAAAAATAATATTTATGCTGAAATATGTTTTGAGGGTGATGGAACATTTTGGTATTACGGAAATGATGGTAATTTTGAAATAGGAGAAGAGTCTGTATCTCTTAAAGAAGAGATTATTTTACCAGCAGATTTAATTAATTTAATTAATAAAATTTAATGTTCTATGAATTGCTCAGATATTTATAGTATAAAATCTAATAGATGTAAATTTATACAAGAAAATGATGCTGAATGTACTTGTGAAAATGTTTCAGTCAGTAGTTATTCTCCAGGTGTTGTAGAAGGCAATGAGATATTAATAAGGCAAATTTACTCACCGATTCATATAGACGAAGAAACTGGAAAAATAAAACCACTTGCTTTTGATGATGCTAAAGATAAAGGTATGTCTGTAAATCGTAAAAAATATTCCTCTAAGGAGCAATTACTTCAAAAAGTTGAAAATAAACTAAAATTAGATCAACAAAGAGGTAAAAATAGGGATTTTCCTGGTGTTATTTATGCAAATTGTTATAAGGTTAGAGGCATAAGCAGTAATAATGGTATCAAAGCTTTTTGTGTATATGATACAGGGAGCAAAAATGATTAC
>NZ_JAYGHH010000002.1:234258-250498 GCF_034931045.1 Nodularia sp. UHCC 0506 | reverse complement strand
CATGCAGATATATGCCAAGCTATCTCTGGCCGTTTAGAAGGAAGTAAAATACGATATAAATTAAGACAAGTATTTTCCGAAAAACCTATTACATTGGATATTTTATTTAAAAATTAATTTGTATTTCAGAGAATATTTTATTTTTACACCTAAATATTTATAATCCAATTTCCAAAGTATTCTGTTTGGCTGTCTAATTTCTGTTGTACTTGTTTCTGATATGATATAGAATTTCTCGAACTAAATTATGTAAACTATCTGTGTTTATTTGTAATTAATTAACTCTTCTGTATACGTAACTTAAGCGGTAACTAATATATATGCTTCCTCGCGATTACCTGTAATTTTTGGAGAACTGGTTAATGGTAACTAAAAGCAAAAAACCTGCTCATCATCCTTTAGCTG
This sequence comes from Nodularia sp. UHCC 0506, assembly GCF_034931045.1. Taxonomy (NCBI): domain Bacteria; kingdom Bacillati; phylum Cyanobacteriota; class Cyanophyceae; order Nostocales; family Nodulariaceae; genus Nodularia; species Nodularia sp. UHCC 0506. Next base: position 250,093 of record NZ_JAYGHH010000002.1, on the reverse strand, counting down.
AATATATCGAACGCCTACAAACAGGAGGGGCATTACTTCCCGATACTCCAGATAATGTCCTAGAAGTAGTCGGCATACTCAAAAGCTATGGTGTAGTTTTAGATGCCTATTCCCACAATCTTATTTATATTGCTGAACATCAATTTTTAGTATTTTTCCCCTTTTTTAAATACTTTAATGGCGAGATGTCTTTTTCTAAATTAATGCGTCATTGGTGGCACGACAGAATTAATTTTGAATACGCCGAATATTGTATGAAAGCTATGATGTGGCATGGTGGCGGTGGCCTAGATAAATATTTAGATACACCAGAATTTCAAGCAAGAGCGCAAGCAGTTATTCAAGCAAAATTTCAAAATAATCCCATCATCATGGGAATAAGCCAACTATTTCCTGACTTTTTAACGGAAATGTTGCGCGTCTCTGCTTACTACACCGGATTAGGTCAATTTTGGCGGGTGATGGCTGATATGTTCCTCAGTTTATCAGACCGCTATGACCGAGGCGAAATTAAGACTATTCCCCAAGTTGTAGATCACATTAAACAGGGGTTGGTAGCAGATGCTTTAAAGCCTATTACCTATGCTGTCAAAATCAAAGATCAAATCTATGACATCATCCCTAAATCTGAGGGTTTAACTTTCTTAGTGGATACAGCCATCCCTTATGTCGAAGCGGTATTCTTTCGAGGAACTCCTTTTCATGGCACGGTTTCATACAATGCCCAAGCATATCAAATTCCTCTAGATCAAGGTCGATTTCAATATGGCGCGCTTTATGCAGATCCTTTGCCTATCGGTGGTGCTGGTATTCCTCCCACTTTACTGATGCAGGATATGCGTCATTATCTTCCTGATTATTTACATGAAATTTATCGTCGCAGTCTTCGGGGTGAAGATGATTTACGCGTGCAAATTTGTATGAGCTTCCAAAAATCCATGTTTTGTGTGACTACGGCTACAATTTTGGGACTGATGCCTTATCCTCTGGATACTCAAGATGTATCTGAACAAACTGCTAATCAAGTCTATTTACAAAAATGGATGAATCGGCTGGAAACTTCGCGGTTAGAGGATGTGAATAAGAAATAATGGAAAAACGAACCGCAGAGGCACAGAGAACACTGAGAAATGAGAAAGAGAGAGGTTGTTTTTTTATTTGTCGGTCTCTGATTCGATTTTGATGTTATGGCTGTATAAAATCAGGTTAGTTACAAAATCTTCCCAAAATCACAACTTTGGTAGATTGGAACAGCGAAAAAATTGGATACACTCACTTAGATGATAGCTAAATTATGGCGGGACTTGGTATCACTTTCTGATCGCCATTGGCCTGGAGTTAGAAATCTTTTGGTTGTTTCTGGCTTGGGAAAACGACAAGAACAAGGGATAATTCTTTTACAATTCGCGTATCTTTGCCCAGGGTAATGTCTGGCAAAAACCAATCTCTCATCTAGTGCGATCGCTAACGATATTTGCTACGGTGGCACGATAAGATTCTAAAACAATAGCTTTACTATAAGGTCTAAATGGCAGAAACACTATTTTTTAACGCTCTGCGAGAAGCCATTGATGAAGAAATGGCTCGTGATTCGAGTGTATTCGTTCTTGGTGAAGATGTAGGACACTATGGCGGTTCTTACAAAGTTACTAAAGACTTATACAAAAAATACGGCGAACTCCGAGTTCTTGATACCCCCATTGCCGAAAACAGTTTTACGGGTATGGCCGTGGGTGCAGCCATGACTGGGTTACGACCGATCATTGAAGGCATGAATATGGGCTTTTTGCTCTTAGCCTTTAACCAAATATCCAATAACGCGGGAATGCTACGCTACACTTCCGGCGGTAACTTTAAAATCCCTATGGTGATTCGTGGTCCGGGGGGTGTGGGTAGACAGTTGGGTGCAGAACATTCCCAACGTTTAGAAGCATACTTTCAAGCGGTTCCGGGGTTGAAAATTGTTACTTGTTCTACACCCTATAACGCCAAAGGATTACTGAAATCGGCGATTCGTGATGATAACCCGGTGTTGTTCTTTGAACATGTTCTGCTTTACAACTTAAAACAAGATTTACCAGAAGAAGAATATTTCCTACCTTTGGATAAAGCGGAAGTTGTACGTCGGGGTAAAGATGTCACAATTCTTACTTACTCACGGATGCGCCATCATGTATTGCAAGCCGTAAAAACTTTAGAAAAACAAGGTTTTGACCCAGAAGTTATTGATTTAATATCACTCAAACCTTTAGATTTTGATACCATTGGGGCATCCATACGCAAAACCCATCGAGTGATTATTGTGGAAGAGTGTATGAGAACTGGCGGTATTGGTGCAGAATTAACCGCCTCTATTAATGACCGCTTGTTTGATGAATTGGATGCGCCAGTACTGCGGCTTTCTTCTCAAGATATCCCCACACCTTACAACGGCAATTTGGAACGGTTAACAATTGTCCAACCAGAACAAATAGTCGAAGCTGTGGAAAAAATGGTAGCCATGCGAGTTTAAGAATTGGGGGGAGTGGGGAAGAGGAAAGGTTGTTCAACAGCCGTCCGTGTAAAGTAAGGGACTTCCAAATAAAAAAATACTCAATCACCTAACGCAAAAAAGCTCTCAAAGTCTCATAACTCTGTGTCCTCTGTGTCTCTGTGGTTCGTTTATTTGGATAATTTATTTCTCGGAAGTCCCTAATTTCCAACTCCCCCCTGCTCCCTGCTCCCTGCTCCCCTGCCTCCTGTTCCCGGCTTCTTCATCTCATAACTCCCTAAAAGAACGCTATTATAGCCTTTGTCAGTTGCGAGTTATGGTATGCAAAGACAGCGATCGCTATTAGCTTTAATTTTTGTGTTGCTTATCGCCGCTATTTCTGTGATAGTAACAATTCCAGTCCCCTTGGGGTTAGACTTACGGGGCGGCTCACAGTTAACCATTCAGGTGAAACCAGCACCGGGAATGAGAGAAATTACTGAGCGAGATTTAGAAGGCGTTCAGAAAGTTTTGGAAGGTCGAGTTAATGGCCTGGGGGTTTCTGAACCAGTAATTCAAACTGTGGGTACAGATAAAATTCTGGTGCAATTGCCAGGAGTGAATGATCCAGAGCAAGCCGAACGAGTGCTAGGCGGCACTGCTCAGTTAGAATTTCGACAACAAAAGCCGGGGACAGAAACTCAACTGTTTGCCTTTCAAGCGTCACGAAACCAACTCAGAGCCAAGCAAGACGAATTGCGAAGCACCGAGGACGAATCCCTAATTAGTAAGAATCAAGAAGAATTACAACAAAATAATCAAGCGATCGCCGAATTGTTTGAAAGCACTGAACCACCACTGGATGGTAAATACCTCCAGGATGCCTACGGTGAACCCACTCAAAATAGTAGTAATTGGAATGTGGCTATTCGCTTTGATCAAAAAGGTGGCGAATTATTTGCCAATCTCACCCAAAACCTCGCAGGTACTGGGCGTAGCATAGGGGTGTTTTTAGACAATGAACTGATCAGCGCGCCTGTGGTGGGCATAGAATTTGCCGCTACCGGGATTACTGGTGGTGCCGCCGTGATTACAGGTAATTTTACTCCACAAGCAGCCAACGACTTGGGTGTGCAGTTACGTGGCGGTGCGTTACCCTTACCCGTGGAAATTGCCGAAAGACGCACAGTAGGCGCTTCCTTGGGTAGAGATAGTATTCAAAGCAGCATTTATGCTGGTGTCGGCGGTTTGATTTTAGTCTTAATATTTATGGTGGTGTACTATCGTGTACCAGGATTGATTGCGGATGTGTCATTAGTCGTTTACTCTCTCCTGACTTGGGCGAGTTTTGCCTTATTAGGGGTGACACTGACTCTGCCCGGAATCGCTGGTTTTATCCTCAGTATTGGTATGGCAGTTGATGCCAATGTGCTAATCTTTGAGCGCACGCGGGAAGAATTGCGAGCCGGCAAATCTCTGTACCGTTCTGTAGAATCTGGTTTTTACCGTGCATTTTCCAGTATTTTAGACAGTAATGTAACTACATGGATCGCTTGTGCGGCTCTGTTTTGGTTTGGTTCTGGATTAGTCAGAGGCTTTGCGCTCACCTTGGCTTTGGGTGTTGCAATGAGTATGTTTACCGCAATTACTTGTAGCCGCACACTGATGTTTTTAGTAGTTACCAATCCGGCTGTGAAAAATAAGCGAGAACTTTTCTGTCCAAACCTGCCAGCACTAAATAAGGCAGAGGTAGCTAAATGAAACTGAGTATTAACAAATCGCGATCGCTATGGTGGACTATTTCTAGTGCCATTATTCTCATTAGCATCATCTCAATGGTGATTTCGTGGCAAAACCCCCAAATTCGCGCACCTCTACGCCCCGGCTTGGATTTTATCGGTGGTACGCGATTACAGTTTGAACGTGATTGTACAGAAATAGGTAACTGCGATCAACCAATAGATATAAATGCAGTCCGGGAAGTCGCCCAAAACCAGGGTTTAGGCGATAGCAGCATCCAAATAGTTGGTGAGAATGGGATATCAATTCGTAGTAAAGACTTAGATGTTGACCAGCGCACCAAATTACAAACTGCTTTAACAGCAGAAATTGGCACTTTTGATCCGCAAAAAAACCAAATTGACACTGTTGGCCCTACCCTGGGAGCAGAATTATTTAGGTCTGGGATTATCGCCCTGATTGTTTCCTTTGCGGGCATTATTGCTTACTTAACCTTCCGCTTCCAATTAGATTATGCCTTATTTGCCATTGTGGCGCTGTTTCATGATGTTTTCGTAACTTTAGGCGTTTTCTCAATTTTCGGGTTAGTGCTACGCACAGAAGTGGATAGTCTGTTTATAGTCGCCCTGCTGACAATTATCGGTTTCTCCGTTAACGATACAGTGGTGATTTATGATCGCATTCGGGAAACCATTAAAATTAATCCTGAGCGCCCAATTACTGACATTGTGGATGATGCTGTTAACCAAACATTAGGAAGGTCGATAAATACCAGCCTGACCACGATGCTGCCATTGTTTGCCATCTATTTCCTTGGTGGCGAAACTCTCAAAAACTTTGCTTTAGCTCTAATTATTGGCTTCACTGCGGGGGCTTATTCCAGTCTTTTTATCGCCAGTACCCTCCTAGCTTGGTGGCGAGAACGTACAGGTAAATCTTCGGTCTTAGTCAGTGCTGAGGCAATTGATACATCTGCTAGTTCCCAGGATAGTTAAGATAATGGGAAATCTTGGTTACATAAACCAAACCAGTGTGTAATTTTTCATTTTCATACCCTAAAGGTTTCATTAATTCAAAATTGCTTATGGATCAACCAGAAGAACCATCATTAAATGGCAGAAATGCCAATATTGACACAAATTTCACCCAACAGGTACAAAAGCTACATCGGCTGACTGTATACGGTAGGTGGTTTTTTGTTGGCTGTTTATGGCTGACTATTGCACCTTTCTCCTTGTGGAATTTACGGGGAGAATTGGTTCTTGTACAACAATATTTCACCTGGGTGGCAGTAAGATATGGATTGTTATATAATCCACTGTCTACCTTCGGTTTAGCTATTTGTATCGGTACTACCGTTTCTACTTTAGTTTGGCAAAGCCGAAATATTTTGCTGGGATTACCGCAACGGGAACAACAACGTTTAGAAAAACAAGTTTTTAAAATCAGACAGCAAGGCCAAACTCATCCTCTGTGGAAGTGGATTTGTCATTAAATGGTGACAATTAAATTTGGATCTCGTTGCATCTGGATATACGGATTCAACACTTTCCAGCACAATATGACAGAAATGTTACTGCCAAATTGGGGTGTACAAAATGAACTATCCTCAAATTCAATTTAGCGAACATCGCCACTCTGAAATAGACCTTTACCAACTCCAAGAACTATTTGATCTTGCAGCTTTTTGGGCAAAAGGGCGTAATATAGATGATTTAGGCATAGCGATCGCTAATAGCGACCCAGTAATTAGTATTTGGGACAAAGAGCGACTAATTGGTTTTGCCAGAGCCACCTCTGACGGAATTTATCGCGCTACAATCTGGGATGTCGTGATTCACCCAGAATATCGCGGTACAGGTTTGGGGCGAAAGTTAGTTGAAACCATTTTAAGTCATCCCCGCGTCAGAGGAGTTGAGAGGGTATATCTCATGACTACTTATCAGCAGGAGTTTTATGAAAAAATTGGTTTCCAGTCCAATTCCAGCACAACAATGGTGCTAAATCATCAATCTCAGATTGAAATCCTGCCCATTACTGAAGTCCTACTTCAAGAATCGCTGGGGGGATAGAAACTTGCAACCGAATCAACTCCTCAGTTGTTTCCGCCGTGATTGGAGATGGCAAAATTTCTAACTTTCCTCCCATCACTTCTAATAAAGTTTGGTTGAGTAATAAATTCATTCCTGGCGAAAAAGTCGTTTTCTCTTCATCAGTCTGAGAACTCTGAACTTCTGATTTCATTAGATCAATGGACTCACTTGCAGTTAAAGCATGATGAGGCACATCCAGCCAAATATCCAAAGTATTATTTGTAGGTGAGAAACTACTAGAAAGACAGATACTGCCGCACTGCATTTGAGCAATGGCAGTGTCTACTAAATTTACTAATATTTGCCGTAGCCATCGATAATCTGCCAAGACATAGATTTCTGGATCAGGAAGCACAACACGCAACGGAAAATTGCGATTTGCTGCCAGCATATAAGTTAAATCGTTAACTTCTTGTAAAATTTTAGCCAGACAGTGGGGTTGAATATCTAACTTATTAGTACCATGTTCTGTTCTGGCGATTTTCAGAATTTCATCAATCAGATGTAGAAGTTTCAGCGCTCTGTCGTGAGCTTGAGTTATAAATTCTCGCTCCTCTTCGGGATTCTCACACAAATCCTCTAAAATTAACTGATGCAAGCCAATTAAACCATTCAGAGGCGATCGCAATTCATGGGTAGTTCGCGCCAAAAATCCTGCTTTAAACAGGCTCATTTCTTGCGCCATTTGATATGCTAGTTGCGTTTGCTTGATTTGTTGCTGGATTTCTGAAACTGGCAGTTGATCTGCCGCTTTCACCGGGGATAAGTTAGAGGAGTGATTGAATGACCGAGTAAATAATCCCCGAATCCCCAACCCTACTATTAGCCCTATTCCTAAATATATGAAGTTGCTCCAATTCATAATTTGGCAATTATTAACTTATTAATTGACCACAATGGCGCAAAGTAAATTTACGGATTTACTAATTAATTACTTGCACTGAGCAAAAAAATATCTAATTAGGGCTTGCTGAATAAATATAGAACCCAGATAAATCGAAGGTTTGAGGCTGATAAACCCGAAAGTAGGTATAAGATTTTTGAAGGGTTTACCATTAAAAGTGTGAATTTTGGGTTGAATAAATCAGAAAATTTGGGGATAACAGATAGCTGAAACTGTTCCCTATTCCCTGTTCCCTTCCTCCACAACCAAACTTTTATGCCTAACGGCACGCTACGCGAACAGCAAACCCTAATTATTTATATCTTCTTAATCTGCTAAAAAATTAATTTAACTGTACCTTGGCGCAAGATTTCCCAGTTTTTACCTGTCCATTTGCTCACAGTGGAAGGTACACCAACTCCCGAAATTTCGCCGTTAAATTCTGTTGCTTCCAGAGTTATAACTTGAGGAAATTGCTCGGCAATTTCTGCTAACTTTTGTAAAGGCTGTTGACCTGAAAAATTGGCGCTAGTGGTGGCAAGAGGGCCTGTTTGTGTCAAAATAGCTTGCGCGATCGCACTTTGAGGCACTCGAATTCCAATGGTTGTAGGATCAGTGGGATTCATCTGTTTTGGGATTTTATCACTGGCTGGTAATACTAATGTCAACGCTCCCGGCCAATGTCTATTTGCTAACTCTTGCCAAATTTGTAACTCGTTTTCATTACCTTGAACATAAGGCCATAAATCCTCGGCACTCGCCCCCATCAAAATTAGCGGTTTATCTTGACTACGTTGTTTAGCTTCAAAAATTAATGATGCTTTTTCTGGTAGGGCTGCGAGTGCAGGGACGGTATCCGTAGGGAAACTAACTAATAAACCAGCGCGTGCGCCAGCGATCAAATCAACTAAAGAAACTTGAGTCATTTGTAAAGGTTATTTTCGATAAGCTACCGCAAAGCGGTCAATTCCAGCCAAATCCGCATGAATTTGAATATTACAGTAGCTACCTTGCTTTTGTAAAAGTGTTTGCACAATATCCCCTTGTCCCGCCATCATTTCAATTAGCCACACACCACCAGGACGCAAATAGGAAGGAGATATTTCTATTAACTGGCGAATACAATCCAAGCCATCAAGTCCACCATCTAAGGCTAGATGTGGTTCATGCTTCACTACTTCTGGTTGCAGGGTAGCCACAGTATTGGTGGGAATATAAGGCGGGTTAGACACCATACCACTGAACTCTCCTTTGAGGGCTGATAGCGGCTCCCACCAGGAACCTTGGTGAAATTTGATCTGGTTGTCAAAACTTAAATTATGAGCATTGTCACGGGCAATTTTTAAAGCTTCTAGGCTGTAATCAACGGCGTGAATTGTCGCTTTTGGGAAAGTATCTGCTAAACCCAAGGCGATCGCACCGCTACCAGTACCCAAATCAGCCCAATGTCCTGAATTGAGGAAGGGGGCTGCGCCACGATGAGTAGCAGCAGCCACAGCTAGATCAATTAAAGACTCAGTTTCTGGTCTGGGAATTAAAACCGCATTTGACACGGCAATTTTAAACTTTCGCCAAGGCGTAACTCCAGCAATGTACTGTACTGGTAAGCGTTCATTTAATCGCCTTTGCCACAACTGTTCTAAATCCTCTAAAGTTAACGCCATCTGAATTTCAGGCTGCTCTTTAAAAGATTCTAAACGCAGTGATAAACGGTCTAACCCAGCTACTTCTAGAAGTAACCAATCTACCTCCACAGGTGAAATATTATATGCGATCGCATCAGCGATCGCTTGATTACGCCACCGCCAAAGCTGTAAACCGGAAACTACCTGTAGCTGTTTTTTTGCCATTCCTTAACGTGGTCTTGCTGGTGCAGTGTTGGGCGCGTTTTCTGTCGGTAAAGTCTTGATATATTCTCTAGATTCTTGGGATGGAACTAAAACCACTTGGTTTAACCAAGCATCATTTTTATCCTGTAGTGTTTTAATTACCCCGTCTATGTCTATTACCTGAATATCCGCTTTCGGAAACTGAGGCTTGACTTTGGTTAACAAGCCTTGTGCATCTTTCTTACTTAAAAACAAAGGAATCAATTGCTCATTGTCAGATGTTAGTTGAATTGGGACATAACCCTGCTCTGGTGAAAATCTGACAGCAAAAACAGGTACACTGGTAAACTGATTTACTTGTTGACCACTTTGGCGCAATAATTCCATTGCCCCCTTGATTTCCTGTTCGACAGGTTTAAAGGCAAAGAGAAGGCGTTCTGACTGGTTTTTACTTTGTTGTAACTGCTCATAAATAACGCCTAAAGGCACTGCTGTTACTTGTAGGCTTTTCACCATCTGTTGCATTTTTGGGTCTTGGCCTGGGACACTCTGTAGTTGCTTAATAAAACTTTGAGCTTCCTGGCGACTCATATAAACGCCCGTGACCGAACCACCTGGTTTTTGAGTATCTGGTAAGGGACGGCTTAATGGTAAACCTTTTTCATTAGTAATCAGATATACAGGAACTGAATCCAATTTTTCTTTGATTTGCTGTTCTGACAAAGCCAGCACTGGGAAATTGCCGACAAAAACTGATCCCAGTAAAGTACTTCCAACTAGGCCTAATGTTGCTCCCCAGCGAACTAGTGCTTTCATGATTGCTCCTCGCATCAATAATTAAATTAAGTTAGACGAATTGTTAGATTAGCACCACACTAACTAGTTTTAGTTATATAGCAATACCTTTAAAATGTGAAAAATTTATTTTTGCGCTTCAATATTAACAATTAATTCTCCAACAGCGCTGTTTTAGCATCCTGCTGTCACATTTTTCTGGTAGTGCGATCGCTCAATGTGGTATGTTTCTCTTGATTTTAGCTTGCTATCCACTGCAAAATAGTGTTACAGCACTTCCAGCAGCTATGAGGTGTATTCTCAAGACTGAAAGCTATGATAGGAGAGGGAGAAAGAGAAAAACTGTATTGCCTAATAGCCGGAAACACTGTAAAGATTGTTATTTTGCTCTTAAATAGCAAATACTTTTCTATAGATTTGATCTAATTAATACAATTTTATTGGCTTTGTTAACCTTAGATGACGATATTGCAGAACTAATAGTTCCATCCGCAGCAGATGTAATAGTTTAAGTTCTGGCAAAAAAATGACTCCACACCGCAGGGTGGAAGCAAAGAGGGGCATACCTACGCTGTGATGTATCAATTTTACCTAATTGCAGCCTAGACAAACTTCTCAAAGGTATATCAACAGGTTTACGAAAAAATCATCTGCGTTTTTGCTGTTTTTCTTAAATGCCAGCATCTTTTTAGCACTTTAAATCGGGATGACAGGATTTGAACCTGCGACATCCTGCTCCCAAAGCAGGCGCGCTACCAAGCTGCGCTACATCCCGGATACCGTTAGCAGGGGTTTCAATTTACTAGGCAAGGACTAGTATTAAATCACACCCTAGCTGTAAAACCGTTGGATTGTTTCAATCACTGATTTACCACGGCAATAATCTTAGTATAGCAGGTTTCACATATCTTGACTAACTAATTTTATTTTTTGTCTAGGCAGAAACAAATGCTCGAAAGTCAAAATTTCGGCTATGCTGCTAAATCGCTTTGACGAAACAATCAGCTCATATACTCCGAAAATACGGAAATATCGATATTTAATCATTACAGCTGATTATTTGTGGCAATATGCTGAGTGTTGAAAATTAGTGCGGATACCAGAACATACCTTTAATGCCTTCTGGATCTGACATAAAACCCATACCCCGGTAAAAATCTAGAACATGAGGGTCAGCAAAGAGAGTAACATTGCTAATTTCTTCACTTCTAAGTTTTTTGAGTACATATTTCATCAGTGCCTTACCCAGTCCTTTACCTTGAAAGTCCGGGTGAACTACCACATCCCAAATAGTCGCATTAAACGCATGATCTGAGGTAGCACGAGCGAAACCGATCAGCCGCTTTTGGTTTCCTCGTACTTGCCACATAGAGGCTACGAGAAAACTATGCTCAATGGCTTTCTTTACTTTTCTTAAAGGACGACGCGACCAACCAACTGCATCACAAAGTTCCTCTAGTTCATACAGGTCAATATCTCTATCTGTACTAAAGACGATGCGAGTCTCGTTCTGAGAAACTTCGTTAGCGCCATTAGGGGTAGATTTGCCGGAAACAGACCCTGTACGTTCTTCAAAAGAAGTTGTTTTACTTGTCGCTACAGAATCAGGACTATTAAACCAAGTTTTCCAAAAACCCATGCCAACGTGGTTCGGGTAGTATAACTAAATTGGTTTCCACTTTCAAAGGAGTGTTGATTCACGTTTTACAAAACTGAAGCCGGAAATATCCCGCTCACTTAAATTACTTTAGATGTTTTCGGGGTTTTCAATGGCAACAGATGTTTATGGCGTGTTTCACACCAATCATTTTCAAGTTTAGCATTTTGTTGTGGAGCCTAGCAGAAAATTCCCAAAAACTGAAAAAGTTTACCTAAATTTAGATGAGATTGGGAATTAGAGGTAGAGATTAGAGAATAATTAGTCGCAAACCCCTATCTTTAAGATATGGGAAAGAAAAAATGGTGTGTTGCACCCTACGTGTCTCCACACCAAGCATAATTATCTCAGACAAAAAATTTGATTTATGTTTTGGGGTTTCCTAGTCCCCGGTTCCCTGGATGAAAGCAAGCGAGTCCTACACCCAACGATGGCTTCTGGTTTAAAATCTTCAACACTCGAACTCCTAAAGCGCTTTAACCGAGCCTTTCCCCAGTTTTACGAGCAATTTGTTAGTAGTGAGATTCAACTGCAAAATTTGCGGCTAGCCTACCGTCTTTATAAAACGAAGCGTGCCATTATTGAATTAAAGTCCGAAGGTAGCAAAAGCGCCCTGCACTTTGCCTACCGCAACCAGTCGTTTCTACTCAGTGATATTTTTGGTGTCTTAGCCGCTTATGGGCTAACTATTCATGGTTTAAGTTTATATGGTCAAATCCGGCCACCGATGTTGGTTTTTATCAAACTTCTGGTATCTCGTGGCAGTCAATCCTTAACTGAGAAAACAGCAGAGAACGTTTGCCGCGCCATTCGTGAGGCTTTAGGTGGGCGATTTGAGGTAGAAGAAATGCTGGCGGTAGAATTTAATCTAGATACTGGACTAGAACAAGTACAGACAGAGTTTTATGTTGATCCAGTATTTCACCTCCCAGCCCTAGTCATTGAAGCCGATAATCAACCGGGATTATTTTACAAAGTCATGAACACCATTTGGCAGGAAGACTTATTGGTAGTCAATGCTAATTTGCTAGTTTGGCGTGGACGCACCAGGTTGATTCTTTACTTGTTGGGACCGAATGAAAGTCTGATTCCTGAATATTTGGGACACAAAATTGCCGAAGGGGTAAGGTTAAGGTTGTTGAATAATTGACATTCTGGTACTTGTAAGGGCGAAGATTCTTCGCTCACAGACCCAACTTACTCAAATAGCTTGGCACCTACAACAGTAGAGGTCTAATCTCCCGTTGGATAGCGTTCGGGTCTAAGATCCCAGTTCTTGTATGCCCTACGGTACTCAAGGCGAGGCTTTAACCCCAATTTTTTGGTAAATATACATCAAAAATTAATTCCGTATTTAGTCGCACCCGCTCTTAACGGTACGATATTAATATGGCAACTATTGAAATCTTAGGCGTTCCACACGCATACGAGCTAACTGCTCCTACTTCCTGTCCCCATGCTTTAGTGTTTATCCACGGTTGGCTAAATAGTCGTGGGTATTGGCAACCTGTTATTTCCCGCCTGTCAGTTGATTTGCAGTGCTTGTCTTATGATTTGCGAGGTTTCGGTGAGTCGAAATCCCAGCCAGAAGCAGATTTTAGTCAGGCACAAACTGATGTTAGTTTGACTCCTAACTCAATTAATGAGTTTAATTTACCTTTTGATTCTATTTATACACCTGCTGTTTATGCTCAGGATTTAGCTGCCCTTTTAGAACAGATGAATATTACTAGCGCTTGGCTGATTGGGCATTCATTGGGAGGCACAATCGCACTTTGGGCAGCAGCTCAAATGCCGGAATGTGTGAAAGGAGTTATATGTATTAACGCAGGTGGTGGTATTTATCTCAAAGAGGCCTTTGAGCAATTTCGTTCAGCAGGTCAAAGATTTTTACAAGTCCGCCCGCGCTGGTTGTCTCAACTACCTTTGATTGATTTGTTGTTTACCAGAGCCAGTGTAGCTCGTCCGTTGGATCGCCATTGGGCGCGTCAGCGAGTGATTGATTTTGTGATGGCTGACCCAGAAGCTGCACTAGGAGCATTATTAGACTCCACAACTGAGGAAGAAGTCAACCGTTTACCTCAACTAGTATCTCAGTTGCCACAGCCAGTTTATTTTTTAGCTGGAACTGATGATAAAGTCATGGAACCCAAGTATGTTCGACATTTAGCTAGTTTTCATCGGCTTTTTCAATATACTGGCGACAATGTAATTGAAATTCCTGATTGTGGTCACTTGGCAATGTTAGAACAGCCAGATGCTGTTGCCTCTCACATCAGGTCAATAGTTTATGGTTAATTAAAATTTTTAATATTTATTTAAAATCTGCACCCCATTCTGAACTCCTCCCCGCAAACGAGGAGGGTAAACTTGTTCTGCAACTACGAATTACGTTCGCGTAGCGTTTCCGAAGGAAATATTACGAATTACGAATTAATACAATTTCATCACTTGGCTGAGTGGCAATCTAGACTCAACACCTAAAGTTAAGGGTGATGTATGACCTAGCGTTAGGTGATGGGAGGCGGCGCAAGCAATCATGGCGGCGTTATCGGTACAGTATTTCAAGGGTGGAAACAGGACACGCAGGTTATGATCGGCGGCGGTTGTCTGTAAGATTTTTCTCAGGCTGCTGTTAGCTGCTACCCCTCCACCTATGGCAATGGTGTTGAGATTGTAATCAAGGGCGCAGGCGATCGCTCTTTTGGTCAGCGATCGCGCTACAGTTTCCTGAAAGCTAGCGGCTAAATCAGTCACTGGCACTTGTTTTTCATCTTTCTCTAATTGCTGCACTAACCGCAGTACGGCCGTCTTTAAACCACTAAAACTGCTGTCATAGCGATGATATCCCCCACCTGGTAAAGAAACTTTCCCTTCTGGCAAACTAAAGGCGCGGGGATTGCCTGTTTGTGCTAGTTGGTCAATGACTGGACCACCGGGATAACCTAGTTTTAATAACCGCGCTACTTTATCAAAAGCTTCACCTGCCGCATCATCACGAGTTTCACCTAAAGTTTCGTAAACGCCACAATCCTTTACATAAATCAAGCTTGTATGTCCACCGGAAACGAGTAAGCTAAGAAATGGGGGATTTAAAGTTGGTTCACTCAAATAAGTCGCGTAAATGTGACCTTCAAGGTGATGGACTCCCAAAAATGGTTTGTTGTGTAACATTGCTAAAGTTTTGGCAGCAGTTAACCCTACCAACAACGCTCCTACGAGTCCAGGGGCGCAGGTGGCAGCGATACCATCGATTTGCTCCCAGTTCAGTTGGGCTTGTTCTAGTGCTTGTGCGATCGCCTCATTGATCGTTTCCAAGTGCTGACGGGATGCCACCTCTGGCACTACCCCACCATATTGACTATGAACTGCGATTTGGGAAGCTACGATACTGCTATAAACTTGACGATTATTCACAATTGCGACGGCAGTTTCATCGCAGCTGGTTTCTATTGCTAAAACAGTTGCCATTGTCAGGTTGTGTTAAGTAACGATTTGTTGGAGAAGCTTTAACTTTTATTTACTTAAACTTTACTCGGTTCCCAGCCAAGAGTATGATTACTAGCTAGTTATGCAAATAAAGAACTGTACAAGCCGCTTCGTTTTGTACAAAGAACTTTTTGTTTTGTAATAAAAGGAAACAAATCTATGAGACGATTGTTTGCTTTGATTTTAGCGATTTGTCTTTGGTCTAATTTTGCCCCCCCAGCCCAAGCGCTTGGGGCTAACTTAGTACCTTGTAAAGACTCTCCCGCCTTTCAAGAGCTAGCAAAGAATGCCCGTAACACCACCGCCGATCCCGAATCAGGGAGAAAGCGGTTTGAGCGTTATTCTCAAGCACTGTGTGGACCAGAAGGTTATCCTCACTTAATTGTTGATGGTCGCCTAGATCGGGCTGGTGACTTTTTGATTCCCAGCATTCTCTTTTTGTATATTGCTGGTTGGATTGGCTGGGTAGGCCGTGCTTACCTACAAGCTATCAAAAAGGAATCTGATACTGAAGCCAAAGAAATCCAAATCGATCTCGGTTTGGCACTACCCATTATCGCCACAGGCTTTGCTTGGCCTGTAGCAGCAATTAAAGAACTCCTTTCAGGCGAATTAACTGCTAAAGATTCGGAAATTACTGTTTCTCCGCGTTAATTCTTCCTAACTAAAATCTTTTGTTTTGGAGACTAAATTCATGGCAGATAAAGGCGATCAATCGTCCTATTTCATCACATTTCTTTCTACGGCTCCAGTGGCAGCGACTATTTGGCTCACCATTACAGCCGGGATTTTAATTGAATTTAACCGCTTTTTTCCAGACTTGCTTTTCCACCCACTACCATAAGTAGAAAATGGAATTTCATGCTAAATATTGTGTAA